>JANNKI010000211.1:0-7307 GCA_031396225.1 bacterium
GCCCACCTCGACGCGTTGCGCGAGTTGTTCGCGATCGTTCATCCCGAGCATGCGCAGCCCGAACGCCGCGTTCTCGAAGATGGACTTGGGGAACGGGTTCGGGCGCTGGAACACCATGCCCACGCGCCTGCGCAACTCCACAACGTCGGTGCCGGGTGACCCCACGTCCACGCCCGAGACCGTCAGGCCCCCGCGCGTGCGCACGCCCGGGATCAGGTCGTTCATGCGGTTGAACGAGCGCAGCAGCGTGCTCTTGCCGCAGCCGGACGGCCCGATGATCGCGGTGACGCTCCCGCTCGGGATATCGAGCGTGACGCCCTTGAGCGCGTGAAGCGAACCGTAATGGAGGTGGAAATCGCGCGCGGCGAGGCGGATCGCGGGGGGCTCGCCCACCGGCGGAGCGGCGTCTCGCTCCGGCACGTGCGGCCGACCCGTGAGCACGGGCTTCGGGTCGGAGGTGTCCAGGGTCATGTCAGCTTCTCCCCAGCAGCCGCGCGCGAAGCCGGGCGCGGAGCAGGATCGCGGTGAGGTTCAGCAGCAACGTGAGGAGGAGCAGCACGAGCACGGTGCCATAGAGCAGCGGCCGCGTCGCGTCCACGTCGGGGGACTGGGTCGCCAGCACGAACACGTGGTAGCCCAGTTCCATGAACTGGTCGGTGGGTGCCTTGGGCAGGAACGGCAGGAAGTAGGCCGCGCCGGTGAACAGGATGGGCGCCACTTCCCCCGCGCCGCGTGCCACCGCGAGGATGGCCCCGGTGAGGATGCCCGGGAGTGCTTGCGGCAGCAGCACGTGCCGCACGGTCTGCCAGCGCGTGGCACCCAGCGCAAGCGAGGCCTCGCGCTGGTCGCGCGCCACCGTACGGAGTGCTTCCTCGGTGGTCACGATCACCACCGGGAGGTTCAAGAGCGCGAGCGTCAATGCCGCCCACAAGAGCGCTGGCTGGCCCCAGACCACGTCCAGGCCCAAGGCGCGGTCCATCTCGCGGCCCACGAACTGGATGAAGAACCCCAGGCCGAACAGACCGAACACGATGCTCGGAACGCCGGCGAGGTTGTGCACCGCGAAGCGCACGGCCTTCGTGAACCACGCGTCCTGCGCGGCGTAGAGGTGCAGCCAGATGGCGGCGCCCACGCCGAAGGGCACCAGCGCCAGCACCATCAGCACCACCAGCAACAGCGTGCCGTAGATCGCCGGGAAGATGCCGCCCTTCGTCATGCCCTCGCGCGGCGAGCCGGCCAGGAACTCCCACGTCACCGTGGACCAGCCGTTCCACACCACCTCGCCGAGGATCACCGCCACCATGAGCACGATGAGCAGCGCGGCCACGCCGGACAGCGCCGTGAACCCCGCGCCCGCGAACTCGGCCCGCGCCCGGCGCGGGACCGCAGGCGTCGGGGGCGTTGCCAGGCTCGAAGCGGTCACGCGCCCGCCAGCCGCTTGCGCAGCCGCTCCACGAATGCGCCCGCGGCCACGTTGATGAGGAATGTGACCGTGAACAGCAGCGCACCCAGGAAGAACAGCGTGGAATAGTGCGGGCTGCCCACCACCACCTCGGCCAACTCGGCGGCGATGGTCGCCGACAGCGTGCGCACCGAGTCGAGCGCGTCGGCGCTCGTGATGGCGGCGTTCCCGGACGCCATCAACACGATCATCGTCTCGCCCACGGCACGCCCCAGCCCCAGCAGCACGCCCGCGGCCACGCCGGCCGAGGCGGCGGGCAGCGACACGTGCCAGGCGGTCTGCCACGCGGTCGCACCCAGTCCGAGTGACGCCTCGCGGTACGAGCGTGGCACGGCGCGCAACGCGTCCTCGGCCACGGTGAAGATGGTAGGGATCACGCCGAGTCCCAGCGCGATGCCCGCCGTGAGCGCGTTCAAGCGCATGGGCGAGTGCGTCACCGCTTGCAACCACGACGCCAGCACCATGAGCGCGAAGAACCCCATGACCACCGAAGGGATGCCGGCCAGCAATTCAATGGCTGGCTTGAGAATCTCGCGCACGCGCGGCGCTGCGAACTCGGCGCTGAAGATGGCCGCCAGCACCGCCAGCGGCACGGCGAACAGCATGGCGATCAGCACCACCTTGAGCGTGCCGGTGAGCAACGGCACCAGGCCGTACTTGGGAATGTCCCCGACCGGCTGCCACAGCGGGGTCGCGAAGAATCGGGCGAGGCTCGCCTCCTTCTGCGTCTCGGCGTTCGCCAGGACCGGCCATGCCTCGCGAAACACGAACACCACGATGAGCACGAGCCCCGCCACGGCCGAGAACGCGCAGGCTCGCAACGCGAACTCGATCACGCGCTCGCGCGCGCGCTGACGGCTGCGCGCGCGCGGGGACCCCGTGGCCGGGGAAGCGTGGCTCATCGTGGTGTCCTCGGAAGGAGAGCGGTGCTACTTGAGCGGGAAGTATCCCACGTCGGATGCGAGCTTCTGGCCGTCGGCCGAGAGGATCCAGTCCACGAATTTCTTCGTGTCGCCCGCCGGCTGCTTGCGCAGGTAGAAGTACAGGTGTCGCGCCAGCGGATAGCTTCCGTCGTGCACGGCCGCTGCCGTGGGCAGGACCGCTGCGCTCGTCGCGTCCTTCTTCATGGCCACGTCGCGCACGCCCTTTGCGTACGCCGCGCCGCCAAATCCGATGCCGTTGGGATCCTTGGACACGGCGTTCACCACGGCGGCCGTGCCGGGTAGCGTCTGCACGCGCGCCGAGAAATCGCGGCCACCGAGCACGTGCTCCTTGAAGTACCCGTACGTCCCCGAGCTGTTCTCGCGGCCATAGAGGATGATGGTCGCGTCCTTGCCGCCGACCTGCTTCCAGTTCGTGGTCGTGCCGCGGTAGATATCGCGGAGCTGAACCACGGTCAGCTCCTTGAGCTCGTTGCTCGAATGCACGTAGACGGTGAGCCCGTCCTTCGCGACCGGGATCTCCACGCCCATCGTCTGGTAGCGGTCGCGCAGCTTCAGTTTCTCGTCCTGCTTCATGGCGCGCGAGGCCTGGCAGATCTCGGTGGTGCCGTTGATGAGCGCGGCGATGCCGGTGCCCGAGCCACCACCGGTGACCATGATCACCTGGCCGGGGTTGGCGTTCATGTACTTCTCGGCCCAGCGCTGGCCGAGGATCACCATGGTGTCCGAGCCCTTCACGGTGATGGGCCGGGCGGCGCAGGCGGTGGCCGCGGCGAGAGCGGTTGTGGCGAGCAGCGACAGCAGGATCGTTCGCTTCACAAGACCTCCGGGGGTGTCAGAACTTGTGCTGGAGTTGGATGGTCCACAGATTGTCGTGTGGATCGGTGAACCGGCCGGGGCCGGCGGGAGCGTCGGTGGTGATGGCGTCGTAGGACACCGTGATCCGGGTGAAGCCGTCGTAGAACGCGTTGAGGCCGAACCCGAGTCGCTCGAACTGATCGTGGTCCACGTCCACGTTGGGATCGTAGGTGTCGTAGCGCACAACGGCCTGGAATCGATCGCCCAGGTTCTGCACGGCCATCACGTACCAGCCGAGCATGTCGGTGGCGAGGTGTTGGCCGTTCACCCCGCTCTTGAGCAGCCGGTTGGGGTTGGTGCTGGTGGGCGCCGCGATCGAGTCGCGGAGCGCGTTCGCGTTCACCTCGTGCCCCGAGTAGAACTCGCCGCGGATCGAGCCACCGCCGGCACTGGGCAGCGTCCAGAAGCCCTGCGCGTCCACGCCGAGTCGCGTCTTGTCCGTGAGCACGTCGGGCCCGGTGAGTGCGGTGACCTGGCGGCCCCGGTAACCGGACACCGCGGCGTCCCACGCGCCCTGCGACCAGCGCACGCGGCCGGTGACGTCCTTGCCGCGCGTGGGGTCGGTGGCCGGGAAGTCCGTGCTGTTCACGCCGCCGCCGTTCAATACGGCCAGCGTGGTCTTGAGCTTCGGCGTCCACTGGCTCTCGAGCTTCGCACCGCGGTCGCGCTCGCCGGAGAACAACACGTTCTCGGCGCGCGAGCGCTCGGGGAGTTCGCGAACGCTCGAGGAGCGCTCGATCTCCCAGCCGAACGGCACGTTGAACTGGCCGAGCGTGAGTTGGTGGTCGTGGTTCGGTGTCCACGGGTCGAGCAGCGTGACGTACGCCTCGAGCAACCGGAGGGTGCGATCCGCGCCGCCGTCGAAGTACACGACCGCGTGCGAGAGCGGGCTCGAGTCGTAGGTCATCTTCAGGCGCGCCCGCCGGATGAAGAAGCGCGTGGCATTGGGCGAGCTGATGACGGCCGGGGACCCGCTCACCTTCACGGAGTCGTTGCTCGCTTCGCTGAACTCGGTGCGCGCCTGCACGTAGCCGGAGAACTTGAACTTCTTGAGCTTGTCGGTGTCTGCCTGGAGCACCTGCAGCTGCTCGTTCAGTCCTTCGAGCAGTCCGTTCAGCTCCTGTCGGGTGACGGCGCCGGTGTCGGAGGCGGCGCCCTCCTGGGCATGACTCGCACCCGGGTGGGCGAACCACAACAGGGTCGCGGTGACGGCAAGCAGGCGATGCTTCAAGGCTTCCTCCTCGTGGATCGCGGTTCCCGGCCCCGCCGTTGCGGCGTTGCGCCTCGGGATGAGCGCGGCGGTCCGGGGTGACGGTCCCGGCACGCATCTATCCTCGGGCCGCGGGAGTTTCGGCAACGCCTCGTGCTCGTTACGGGCGTGTAACAAAAGCTGCCGGAAGTCCGGGAGGTCGCCTGGCGCCCGACCGTCGGTCAGCGGACCGAGGAGCGGATGTTCCGACGGCGGGACTCGTGCGCCCTCCGCCGGGCCGCCGCGAGCGCCGCGGCATGGTCCACGTGTGCGGCGGCCAACGCCCCGGCCCACGATCCGTACAACCGCCGCGCCCGGGCGTAGAAGGCGGGCTGGTCCAGGTGCACGCGGAAGAGCGCGTCCTGGTCCGCGAGCTGCCGGATGCGGCCCAGCACCTCGTCGGGCTGCATCTCGAGGGGCCGGCCCCGCTTGCGGCCGGTCGGCTGCGATGGAACGCCTGTCCGCTCGCCGGCTTCCGCGGCGATGGGCCCGATCTCGTCGATAGCGTGCATGGAGGTCTCCGGTGCGGCCGACGGAAGGCGAGGGGTCATGAGTTCAGTCCTGGAGGCTCTGGATCTTGAACACGCCGCGGCGCTCGGCGATCGCGCGGACGTGGACCAACCGTTGTTCGCGGCTCTGCTCGTCACGCACCACCAGCACCATGCCGTTGTGAAGGCGGAAGTTCCTGTAGGTCCGCGAGGCGCCGGAGCGTTCCCAGCGCAGGAACTCGAGGTGCTGGCCGCCCAGTTCGTTCAGGATCTTGGAGCCGCCTCCGCGCAGCCGGGCGTCCAGCAGGAACCAGCCGTCCTCCGCAATGAGGCCGGTGGCTGGCCGGCTTTCGGGGAACTCGCGCCACAGGATGCCGGTGAACTCGTCGCGCGTGAGGCACAGCCGCCGGAGCGAGTCCGGGCTGGTGTGATGGATGGCGTGCACGAGCATGCGCCCGAGGTGCTCGAGGCTGGTGGCGCCGTCGCTGAACCGCATGCTCACGAGCGGCGCCTCAACGCGGCGACCGAGGCGCACGCTGGCGGACTCGGGATCGGCCAGGGGCCGGTAACCGGCGGCGTTTCGGAGCGCGGGGTTCACCTCGTAGCCCTGGGCCGCGGCCGGCACGGCCGGCGCCAGCGCCACGAGCAGCAGCAGTGCGATGCCGTTGGCGAATCGGAGCGTCATGGAGATCCTCACGAGCCGAACGAGAAGGACAACGACCATGCCCGGCCTGGCTTGGTGCGGTAGTACTCCACCGGGCCCTGCCGACCGGTCACGGTGACGTCGTTGAGGTTGGTGCCGGAGAGCTTGGCGCGCACCGCGTGCATGAGCCGCACGTTCACCGCGGCATCCACCGTCGTCACGGGGTCGTCGAAGAAGTCCGGCGCCACGTCGATGCCCAGCGCGGCCAGCTTCTGACCGGTGTAGGCGACCAGCACCGTGGCCTCCAGGCGCTGGTCCGTCGTGCCCCAGGTGAGGCCCGCGTTCAGCAGCCGGTCGGCCTGGCCCTGCAGCGGATGGATCCGCCGCACGAGCGTCGTGGAGAACTGCGGCAGGCGCACCTCGGAGTCGATCCACGAGGCGTTCGCGTTCACGCTGAGCCGCCGGAGCGGCTTCCACACGCGTCCAAGCGATGCGCGCAGCTCCAGTTCGAGCCCCCGGTTCCGGCCCGACTCCGAGTTGATCGGCGTGAAGTAGGGTTCGTTGCCCCCGCGCGCCGCGAGTTCAACGGGCTGGAGCAACTTCTTGTGGAAGACGCCCACCGCGAACAATTCGCCAAGCGCCGGGAACAACTCCCAGCGCATGTCGTAGTTGTCGAGCCGCGCACGGTCCAGGTCCGGGTTGCCCGTGAACACGAACCCGGGCAGGTCGCGCAGGCCGGGCACGTAGTCCTCGATCTGCTGTGGCGCCAGTTCGTTCACGTCCGGTCGGGACAGCGTCCGGCTGGCGCCGAGCCGCACGTTCATGCGCTCGGATAACGACCAGGTGAAGTTCGCAGACGGCAGCACGTCGGTGTGGCCGAATTCACCGGACGCCGTGGTGCGCCCGTCGAACAGGTTGAAGCTGCGCACGCGCTGGCGGCCGTACTCGATGCGAGCGCCGAGCGTGGACCGTACCCGGGGCCCGAGCGGCAGCTCCACGCTCAGGTAGCTCGCGGACTGGTACTGTTCGGCGTCGTAGTTGTCGTCTGGGCGCGTCCATTCCCGCAGGTCGGCGCCCTGCGTGTTGCCCGTCCAACGCTCCGGCGCGAACATCGAGTCGGCGGCCAGCGTGTCCCCGCCCTGCGGCGGGATGAAGTAGAAGCGCCGCATCCAGAAGTTCCGGACTTTTTTCTGGTCGCTGTAGCCCACGGTGACCCGGCCGTTGCCGAGATCCCCCAGGCGGAACGGGGAGTGCCAATTGAGGTCCGCGCCACGGCCCTCTTCGTGCATGTCGCTGAATTCGCGCGTGGCTCCGCGCGTCTGGCCGCGCAACGACCAGATCTCGCGCACGAAGTCGTTGCCGTTCGGGTCCGTGTCCACGAACTCGCTGCGCTGGTAGTTGGTCTCGCGCATGTCGGGCACCACGCGGTCCGCGAGCGACCGGCTGAGCTTCCAGTCGAAGCGCGAGCCGTTCAGGTGGCGCACCTCGTGCCGACCCTCGAGCCCCGCCTGTTTCAGTTCCTGCCCGATGTTGGTGTTGATCAGCGTTTCATAGCCTTCACGCCCTCCCCACATCACATAGTTTTCGCCGCCCAGGCCCTTGGTCACATCAAGGCAATGCTTCACCAGCGCCGCGCAATAGGCGAAGACATCCGGGTCCGGATTGG
>JANNKI010000241.1:0-2847 GCA_031396225.1 bacterium
CTCGTGGCCACGGTCGTCTCGCTCGCGCCGGCGACCACGGTGGTGTTGGCGCAGGTGGTGCTGCGCGAACGGCTCGGCGGGATGCAGCGCTGGGGCGTGGCGCTGGCGTTGGTCGCGGTGGGGCTGCTGGCACAAGGTTGAGCCACTCGCGCCCGACGCCGCGGACGGTCGGTCGCTTGCGTCGCACCCACCCCCCGACCACAATCGCCATGCATGAAGCCCCCGTGGGACTGCCCCCGCGGGAGATCTCCATGGAACTCTGGGGCATGGACTACGACAAGGTGCTGGCGCTTTTCGGCGCACTCCGCGAACACGAAGTCGAGTACGTGGTGGTCGGCGCGGTCGCGCTGGGCCTCAACGGGTACACGCGCGCGACCCGCGACCTGGACCTTTTCATCAGGCCGACCCCGGACAACGTGGCAAGGCTTCGGTTGGCACTGTCCAGCGTGTGGCCCGATCCCGCGATCGGAGATATTGACGCGGCCGAGCTCGAAGGGGAGTTCGCCGTGGTCACGTATGTGCCGCCGGCCGGAGAGCTGTCGGTCGACCTGATCGCCCGCCACGGGGAAGGGTTCAAGTTCGAAGACGTCGAGTGGCCTGAGCTCGACGCTGGCGGTGGCGTGATGGCACGCGTCGCGACGCCTCGGATGCTCTACAGGATGAAGCGCGACACGATCCGCCCGCAGGACCACGCCGATGCGCAACTGTTACGCGAGCGATTCGGACTGGAGGACGCCTGATGCCGGTCCATCGCTATCGCACGCACGAGGAGGCCGATCGCGCGAAGTGGACCGAGCCCGGCGATCCGCGCCTGGGGGAACGACTGCGGCAGGTCTGCCATACGGGTGAATGCCTCTGGCCGCTCGTGCTTCCACCGGGAGTACGCAAGTTCAAGTCGCTGACCGAAGCTGCGGCCTGGCGCGCGACCTGGCCGCGTGCGCCGCGCCACGGTTGACCACGGAGCGACCGGCGCGATGAAGCGCGCGACGCGCGAGCCGGGCGCGCCGCCGACGCTGCGAGACCCGTGGGCGTGGGCCAGCGTGCTGGCGTTGCTGCCGCTGCTCGTGCGCTGCGCCGGCGCGCCGCTCGGCGAGCCGGTGGCCGAGGACTTCGACTTCCTGCATCGCACACTGTTCACCGGCATGGGCTCGCTGCTGGATGGCGGTGGCTCCTCCGCGTTCTGGCGCCCGGTCGCCCACCAGGTCTATTACGCCACGCTCGGACCGCTCATCGTGAGTGCCCCGCACGCGGTGGCCGCGGTGCACGCGCTGCTGTTGGCGGCCGGCGCGCTGCTCGTCTATCGCACGCTCCGCACGCCGCTCGGCGGCGCCACCGCGTGTGTGGCCGCCACGTTCCCCGCACTCGCGGAGTCCACGCGCACGCTCGTCGGCTGGCCCACCCAGTTCGTGGATGTGGGGCTCTACTTCTTCAGCGCGCTCGCCGTGCACGAGGCTTCGCGCCGACGCCTCCCCGGTGCGCTCATCGCCGGCCTGATGGCGCTCTTCTGCAAGGAGCTGGCCGTGGTGACCGTGCTGCTGCTGCCGTGGATGCCGGGCGCGTGGAAACCGGGCGAGCGCCGACGTTGGCTGATCGCGTGCGGCGCGCTGCTGCTGGTGTGGGCTGCCGCGTATCTTGCCGTGCGGCAGTCGGCGCACCTGACGCTCCCGCACGGCATCGAGCAGACCCCGGCACTCCTCGCCACGCCCGCGTTCGAGCGTGTCGCGTGGGCGTTCCGCGGCAGCCTGCGCGCGCTGGCCAGCCTGACGCTCCTGCCGGGAGCGCACGACGTCTGGGCGTTGTCGCTGGGCGTCGCGCTCGCTGGAGCGCTCGCGTTCGCGGTCGTGGCGCTCCCCGCCGCGCGCGCACGACTCGTCGCCCGACGCGCGTGGCTCGTGTGGGGAATGACGTGGTTCGCGCTCGCCACCACGGCGCTCTCGCCCATACATCCGCTCTGGCAGCCCAATCGCAGTCACTTCGGCGCCACGGGTGTGGGCATCGCCGCTGCGGTCGTGCTCGAGGCCGTGCACCCGGCTCTGGCCGGAGCCTTGGTGCTGGCGCGCCTCGGCCTGCTGGCGGTGGCGCCGGCGGCGGCCGATCGCATCACGGAGGAGCCCGCCCCGACCGGCGCCTTCATGGACTTCGCCCAGCTCTCGCGGCTCCAGCGCTTCATGGCGGAAACACGGCGAGCACTCCGGCGCGAGTACCCGACCGCAGCGCCCCACACGAACCTCGTCGCGATGAACCTGCCGCGTGGGCTGAGCTATGCATTGGGCGGCGACCGGGCCGCGCAGGTGTGGTACCGGGACAGCACGCTGCGCATGGTCACGTTCCGGCGGCTCGCCCAGGACTCCACGCTCGCGATGCTCGCCGGCGTGCAGTTCCAGCCGCGCGCAGACGTGCAGGTGGTGCTGTTGTCGCCCGCGGCGATGCGCGCACAGGACCAGGGCTACCGACAGCTACAGGCACGCAACTGGACGGCGGCGGTGGCAGCACTCGCCCGTGCGGATTCGTTGGAGCCCGACGCGGACCATCGCGTGTTCCATGGCAACAACGCGGGCTATCGCTCGCTCGCGTTGCTCCAGTTGGGGCGCACGATGGAAGCCGAACGCGAGGCCCGGCAGGCCCTGACGCTGGACGATCGCGACCAGAACGCGTACCGCGTGCTGGCCTCGGCCCTGGCGCTCCAGGGCAGACTGGACGAGGCGGCGGCGCTGGCGGTCCGGATCGAGAGCCTCTATGCGGGGGAGCCCTGGGTGGAGGATCTGCGAGCCAATATCGCCGCCGCGCGTCAGCGGCGATCAGAGCCCTGACCGCGTGTTGCCGGCAGGGCCGCGGAGCTCAGGCGCC
>JANNKI010000246.1:0-5258 GCA_031396225.1 bacterium
CCGAGCCACGGGCCGGCGGCGAACACCGCGGTCTTGCCTGACCCCTTGGGAAATTCGAGTCCGGGGCTGCCGAGCACCTTGTCGAACGCGATCGAGCCGGTGTTCGTCACGACCATCGAGATCTGGTTGACGTCGATGCGCTTGGACTCATCGACGACCTGCGCGCGGTGGATCGGGGCGTGGCCTCGAGCCTCGGGTCCCGAAGGCGGGCGTGCTCCGGCCGCGGATGCAAGACTGGTCACCAGGACCCATGCGAGAAGCGGCGGAATCGCGCGAGGGGACATTGCGGTTTCTCGACTGCGCGGGTACACGACCACCCTCGCCGAAACGCGAAGGGTGTCGGAGTCTCACCCAGCGGCGGTGGCAGTGGCCGCCGCGCCTCGCCAAAAATACTCCTGCCAAAGGACGAGCGAGTCAAGATTGCAGTTGGCGCGTCTCCGTGATCGTCCGCGCCGGTTCGTGCTGGTGCCCTGGCGAGCCGCGAGCCGGTCCGCACCACGCGACTTGAGTGGCGAGTCAGCGGTTGCGCGGGTGGTCGGTGGCGGCGCGTTCGTTGCCACGCCGGTAGTTGCCAGTCAGCCGGGCGAGGCGTTGCTGCACGGTGGCGGCGTCGGCGCCGGCGGCGGCGGCGAGGAACGCGCTCGCCGCACGGCCGCGCAGCGTCGTGACCGGGCGCCCGTGCCGCAGCACCGTCACCTCGCCCGACTTGTCCTCGCGCCAGCTGAAGGCCAAATCGTCCGCCTCGGTCATCGCGTGATCGCCGTCGCCGTCTCCCTTGCCTCGGACACGCCGTACTCCGGCGCCGGCTTGCCCATCAGCCAGTGGTCGAACCAGCGGCGGATGTGTTGCTGGTTCTGCACGCGGCGCGACGGCATCCCCGAACGCGACAGCTCGTGGTTCTCGCCCGGGAATCGCACCATCACCACCGGCTTCTTCTGGTAGAGGAGCCCGCGGAACATCACCTCGCCCTGCGCGATCGGCGTGCGCCAGTCCTCCTCGGAGTGGATCACCATGAGCGGGGTGTTCACCTTGTCGAGCAGCGAGATCGGCGAGTGCTCCGCGAAGTCCTGCGGGTGCTCCCACGGCGCGCCGCGGAACCAGAACGGCTGGAACATCGCGAAATCGCACGAATAGAACATGCCCGCCCAGTCCGAGACGCAGCGCTGGGTGATGGCCGCGGCGAAACGGTCCGTGTGCGTGATGATCCAGTTCGTGAGCAGGCCTCCGCCGCTGCCGCCTGTGACGCCCATGCGGGACTCGTCCACGTAGCCCTTGGCCAGCACGAAGTCCACGCCGGCCATGAGGTCCTTGTAGTCGTCGCCCGGGAAACGGTACTGGATGCAGTCCGCGAACTGCTGGCCGTAACTCGTGCTGCCGCGGGGATTTGTGTAAAGCACCACGTAGCCGGCGGCGGCGAGCACGCGGAACTCATGGAAGAAGCCCACGCCGTAGGCGGTGTGCGGTCCGCCATGGATCTCGAGCAGAAGCGGATACTTCTGGCCGGGATCGAAGTCAGGTGGTTTCACGATCCAGCCCTGGATGCGTGTGCCGTCGAACGACGGGTAGTCGATCTCCTCCACGTCGCCCAGCAGCACGTCCTGGAGCAGCTCGTCGTTGGCGCCCCACAACCGCGTGAGCTGCCGCCGCTCGAGGTCGTACACGTGCAGGTCCCCGGGCGAGGCGTGCGAGCCGAGCGTGAGCGCCACGCGGCGGCCGCCGTCCGACACCGAGCCGGCGATGACTTCGTGCTGCGGACCGGTAAGCTCCTCCACCCTGCCGGAGGCGAGGTCACAGAGCGCCAGCAGCGCAGCGCCGCGGCGCGCGTGGACGAACACCACGCCGCGTCCGTCCGCCGTGAATCCCAGAGGCATCGCGCCACCGCCGCGCGGCGGGTGCTGATCCGAGCTGATGCCCTCCCCCACGTGCAAGTCCAGGCCCTCGGTCAGGACACGAGCCGCCGTCTGGGGCCAGTCGCCCTCGAACAGCAACAGGTCTTCGGCTTCATACGTGTTGGGCGTGGAGGCCCGTACGCCGCCGACGGCCGCGATGCGGCCATCCGCCGCCTCGCAATACGACGCAATCGGCCCGGCGATGTCGGCCACGATGCGCATGGCGTCCCCGTCCGTGGCTTCCGCCAGGTCGGCCGGCACGGCGCGCAGGTCGGTATCCTCGGCAGGCTGGGCGAACCATGGTGCTTCGCGCCGGTCCGTGGCGAACACCACGAGCCGCCCGTCCTTGGACCATGCCGGGGCCCACTCCTTGAAGCGGTTCCCACGCGTGAGCGGCTTCGGCTCGCCGGCGTCCACGCTGACCACCCAAACGTGGTCCAGGTGCTCGAAGTCGGTGAAGCCCTCGTCGTTCCAGCGGAACTCGGGACGCGTGACGACGCGCGCCGGTTCGTGCTTGGGCTTTTTCTTCTCGGGCGTGTCCACGGCCGGGTCGTGGCCCGACAGGAACGCCAGCCGCGTGCCGTCCGGCGACCATGCCGGCGAGCTGGCGCCCTTCTCGAGCTTGGTGAGCGCTCGCGCCTCGCCGCCGGCGAGCGGCAGCACGTGGAGCTGCGTCACCTTCACCGTCTCCGAGCGGCGCACGAACGCGAGCTGCGTGCCGTCGGGTGACCAGCGCGGCTGCGCGGATCGACCGTCATGGGTGAGTGCCCGCGGCGTGGTGGGCGGCGCGCCCGCCGCGGGCAGGTCCGCGAGCCAGAGGTCGGTCCGGTAGTCGTCTTCGTCGGCGTCCACGCGCACCAGCGTGAACGCCACGCGCGTGCCGTCGGGCGAGATGCGAGGGTCGGCGATCCATCGGAACCGCAGCAGGTCTTCTTCGCGCATGGGGCCTCCGGCAATGGTCGGGCGTGCAGGAATCGGCAGGCTACCGCGCCGTGGCCGCCACGGCCAGAGCCTTAGATCGAACGCCAGAGGTTCTGCTAGTGTGACGGACATGGCTCCGAACCTCTTGCCCCGCGAACTGCGACCCTTCCTCGACGAGCTTGGCCGGCTCCGCCAGTGGCCGTCGCGACATAGGGTGCAGCGCATGGCGGTGGCGCTGGTTGCGCGGCGGTTCGAGCTGGGTCGCGAGTACAGCGAGAAGGAAGTGAACGCCCTGGTTTCGGACGGCCACACGTTCGCGGACTGGGCGATCTTCCGCCGGTCGCTCGTGGACTGGGGGTTCATGGCGCGCGAGTCGGATGGATCGCGCTACCGCTTGCGGGCCGACGCCGCGGAACGCATCGCCCGGGAACTGGACGCGGCGGACGCAGCCCGGTGACCGTCCCGGCTCGCGCCAGCGGCGCGGCGCCGTGGGCAGCCTTCGCGGTGTGCTGCTCGATCTGGGGCAGCACGTTCCTGTTCATCCGGATGGGCAACGACACCACACCTCCGGTGTGGGGCGCGGCCGTGCGACTGTCGATCGCTGCGGTGTTGTTCACGCTGATCGCCTGGGCCGTGCGCGCCCCCTGGCCTAGCGGCGCACAGTGGCGAGCGTCTGCGTGGTTCGGCGTGGTGGACTTCGGCGTGAGCCTGCCGCTCCTTTACTGGGGCGAGCAGCGCGTGCCGAGCGGAATCGCCGCGGTGCTGTTCGCCACCATCCCGCTCTCCACGTCGCTGTTCGCGCGCATGGCAGGGCTCGAGCCGCTCCGGCCGCGCACGCTCGTGGCGTCGCTGGTGGCGATCGGCGGCGTGGCGCTGCTGTTCTCGGCGAGCCTCGGCGGCACGTTCGAGCCCTCGCGGCTTGTGGCGGTGTGGCTCGCGGCCACCACCGCGGGCCTCGCGGGCGTGCTCTTGAAGCGCGCGCCCGGCGCGCACCCGTTCGCCATGAACGCGTGGGCGCACGGCATCGGCGCGGTGTTCTGCCTGGTGGTGAGCCGCGTCCTTGGCGAGGTGCAGGCGCTGCCGCGGGGCTCAGCCTGGATCCCCATCGGCTATCTCACGCTGGTCGGCTCGTTGGGCGCGTTCGCGACGTTCGCCTGGCTGCTCCAGAAGTGGCCGGTCACGCGCATCAGCTTCGTGGCCGTCATCGTGCCGGTCGTCGCACTCGCGCTGGGAGCGCTGGTGCGGGGCGAGCGCCCGGGTGGGGCGGCGGTGCTCGGCTCGATCGTCATCCTGGTCGCCGTCGGCCTGGGGGTGCTCGGCGATCAGCGCGCGCGGCGCTGATCAGTCCGACACTCCCCACGCGCGCCGCACGCTGCCGAGCGCGTCTCCACGCCCCTCGCGGCGGGCGAGATCGCGGAATCGCGGCGCGAACTTCGCGCCGGCCTCCCTGGCGGACCACTCCCGCAGCACGGTGAGCACCTCACCCTTCTCGCCCACCGGCAGCTCGCGTTCGAGGTCGAGCACTCGTCCCTCGCCCGCGGCCGGCAGCGCCGCCAGCGCTTCGGCGACCTGGTCGAACCGGACCGGGTCAACGTCCTCGAGCCAGCCGAGCAGCCACTCGGCCTCGAGCAGCGTGGCATGCGTGCGCGGCAGCGCCAGGAGTGCTTCGCCCGCGGGCGCGTCGAGCACCCGCCACGTGCCCGCGACCAGCGGTCCCACGCGCCGGTCGCCGAGTGCCAGCAGCGCACCCACGAGCCCGGCCTGCACGCCCGGCTCCTCGGCGTGGTCGAGCAGCGCACGCACGGCGCGCGGGCCCGCGACGGGGTCGTCGGGGGTCGCCGGCAGGTTCGTGGCGAATGCGAGTGCGGCGGCGCGCACGATCGCGGCGTCACGCTCGCGCTGCAACACCGGCAGCAGCGCCAGCACCGAAGTGGCCCCGCCGCGCACCGCCGCGCTCAGCTCGTCCACGAGTGTGTGCCGCGCCTCGAGTGTCCCATCCCGGAGCAGTCGTTCGTAGACACCCGCGAGGGCCGTCGACGTGGCCGCGTCCCGGCGCACGCCGAAATAGAGCGCGAGCTGGTAGGCGACAGTCTGGAGCTCCGACACGCGGATGCCGGCCAGCACGGCGGGGTCCGCGAGCGCTGCGACCAGCGGCTCGAGGTAGTCGGCGGGGATCGAAGGGCGTTCGGGTCGCGGGCGTTTCATGGATGAGCACGGCGGGTCGGGACTCGGGGCACGGCGTGGACTCCGGCCGGGTTCGTCGTGCGTCGCTCGCGGCCCTGGCCCCCGCCACGGTGTAGGCTGCGCATCATCTCACGAGGAGGCTGCCTGACCCACTTGCTCCGCCGCTACGCCGAGTGGCTCCACCTGCGCTGGCCAGCGGGTCGCGTCGAAGCCCTTCCCGTGGTGGGCGAGGGTGGTGCGACGAACGTGCCCGGACTGCACGTG
>JANNKI010000252.1:0-2784 GCA_031396225.1 bacterium
GGGCCTCGGCGTTCGGACGCCGCGACGTTGCGCGAGCACCACGGCGAGGCCCGCCATCAGTAGCACCAGCGCCACGCCCTGCCAGCCGGGCGTCGAGCTTTGGCGGCGCCCCAGCACCGGGCCTTTCTTGATGGGCAATGCTCGCGGCGGGAGTTTCGGACGTTCGTGGCCTCCGGCCGCGGCCTGGCCGGCCTGGCCGGCCTCGCCGGCTTCGCGGCCGGGGGCCGCGACCAGCGCAGCCTCCGACGCCTCAGCCGCCACGTTGTCGGCCTCGCTCCAGGCGCGCGAAGGCGCGCACTGCGCGCCCAGGCGCACACCTGAGCCTCCGAAACGCTCCACCCAGTCCTTGACGCGCGGATCGTCGGACGGCGTGAACGTCGGGTCGGCCTTGGGTTCGCCTGCGGTCCTGGCTACAGCAGCGCGCTGCGGAGCGGGGGCGGGTCGTGGCGAGGGCCTCGCCTGCGACGTCGCGGCCCTCGCGCCCCCGTTCGCCTGCGCGGCCCGCGGCGGCGGCCCCTTCGCCGCTTCACCCGCTACCGCGGGCCGCGACACTACGACAACCCTGCGCGCGCGAATCGCCTGCGCCGCCACGCGCACGTGTTCGGGCGAGACGGTGGTGGTGCCCGCGCGCGCGGCGCGCCGCGCGGCCTCCGAGGCGATCGCCTCGATGTCGCGCGGCACGCCCCGCGCGGCGGCGTGGATGTCGCGGCACGCCTTGCGCGAGAAGAGCCCCGCGCCCGAAGCACCCGACTCGGTGGGATGCTGCAGGAGGTAGCGCCGCGTGTCATGCGAGGAGAGCGGTGCCAACGCGATGCGCGCCGCCACCTGCTCGCGCACCGCGGCGAGCGACGGGTCGTCGAGCCGCGCAAGCAGCGCGGGCAGCCCCACCAGCAACACCTCGAGCGGACACTGGCGCTGAGCCGCCTTGTCGGCGACACGCTGGAGTTCGATCAGCACGTGGTCTGAGAGCGTGTGAGCGTCGTCCACCACCAGCACGGCCACGCGCCCGCCGGCGGTGACGTTGGCGAGCAGCTCGAGCAGTCGCTCGTGGAAAGCGAGCGGGCTGGTGCCCGGCTTGGGGCTCCCACCGAACAGCGCCAGCAACGTGGCGGGCAGCGAGGCTGCCTCGAGGTGCGGATCGGAGAGCAGCACCACCGTGGCGCGTTCGCTCCAACGCCGGATCGCCTCTCGCGCGAGCATGGTCTTGCCCATGCCGGCCTCGCCCGTGAGCAGCACCAACGGCTTTCGCGCGCCCAGGCCGTGGTCGAGCCGGGCGAGCGCGTCGAGCGCCGGGGCCGTGGTGAGGAACGGGCTCCGGGGGTTCGACTCTGGAGTCGGGGATTCGGCGGGCACGCGTTGGGATCCTCGCGCGTTCGTTCGCATGGGGCCGGGTACGGAGGACGCAGAGACACCCCATGGGGTTATCGGCACGCCCACGGCCGGAATCGAGCGCGAACGGGGGGAGGTGGCGCTCCGGAGGCCCGCTCGGCAAACGTGGCCCGCTCAGGCGCGGGCGCGCGAGGGGTAGTGCTGGCGCGCCCACGCGACCATGGCGCGGGCGCCGTCGTCGAGCGAGGTGGCACCCACCCCGAACCGATTGCGGAAAGCCCGGTCGTCGGCCACGAACGGTTCGTGCCACTGGTAGGACATCTCGCTCAACTCGCGCAGCATGGGGACGAACAAGCCGAGCGTCGTGAGCGCGAGCGCCGGCATGGCCTGCACCCGCAGGGGCTGGCCGAGTGCCGCTGCGAAGCGGTCGAGCATGGCCTGCGTGGATCCGGCGGGCGCCGCCGGCAGCATCCACCATCGCCCGCAGGCGTCATCACTCGCCTCGCCCAGCAGCGCGAGGCCGGCGGCCACGTCGAGCGTGTAGTGGTAGGAGTGGGGCGTGTCGAGTCGCACGAGCGTCCGCGCCACGCCCTTTTCGAGCGCCTTGGGCATGAACGCGTCACCGAAGTAGGACTGCGTGGCCCCCGGGCCATAGAAGTCCGAGCCCCGCCCGCACACGATGCGCGCATCGCCCCGATGGTGCGTCTCGAGCCACGCCTGCCATTCGCGTGCGCGGATCGCACCTTTCCGGCCGTTCGGCAGGATGGGCGATTGCTCGCTCAATGCGCGGCCATTCGGACTCCCCAGCATGTAGAGGTTGTCGAGAAGCACGATGCGCGAGCGGTCTCGCGAAGCAGCCGCCACCAGCGCGTCACGCCAGCGCGGCAGTTCGCGCCTCCATACCTTCGCCGAGTACGACGGATTCATGCAGTGGTAGAGGACCGTCGCGCCATGCGCGGCCCGAGCCACGAACGCGGCGTCGGCGGCATCTCCCGTGAGGAGGGACGCGCCCGCGGGTACAACGCCCGGCGAGCGTCGCACCACGCGCACCTCGTGGCCGCGTTCCACCAGGAGCTGGGCGAGTGGCGTGCCGATCTGCCCGGCCCCGAACACCACGTGCACGGCCCGAGGAGCGTTCATGCGAGCACACTAGGTCGGGTGGGGTGCCTCGACAAACGGTGCGCGAACCGAAGCCCGCGAACGCTACCGCCTCGCTGAAGTGGCGCTCGTCTCGACCAGCGCCTCGCTCACGAGGCCGCGCGAAAGCAGCCGGTCCGCGGCCTTCACGGCGGCGGACTCGCTGCGATAGTTGCCGAACAGGACGCGATAGGTGCGCTCGGATCCGGTGCCCGCGGTGGCGACCCGAGCCTTCTGGCCGGTGCGGCGGCTCAGCTCACGGCCCGCCGCGCGGGCGCGGTCCTCGAACAGGTACGTGCCCACGGCGAGGCAGTAGCG
>JANNKI010000260.1:0-8337 GCA_031396225.1 bacterium
TTCGTGGATCCGCTCGGCACGGGAAGCACGCCGCTCGATTTCGTGACGGGACTCTCCCACTTGGACCGGATGCCGATCCCGCCCGCGCTCGTTCTCGCCCAGGCGACCGTGCTGCTCTGGGGCGTGCTCGGCTCGATCGCACTCGCCGCCGCGTTCGTGGCCGGACTGCTCTGGCGTGCCTCGCCCCGCGCCCTCCTGCAGCTCTCGCCCGCGGTCGCGCGTGCGTCGCTCGTGGCGATCACCGCGGAACTGCTGCTCTACGTGCGACTACCCCATGACGAGGGTTACCTGCTCCCGGCGGTGCCGTTCGTGCTGCTGCTCGCCGCCGCGGCCACGCCGATCGCGTGGTATCGCGTGGCGTGCGTGGCGATCGCCCTGTCGTCGTTCGTGTTCGGTGTGGATTCCGAACCGCCCAGGAAGGGCGTCCCGCCAGCCTCGCGCTCCGTGCTCGCGCGGTCGTGGCCGGTGGGCGAGTACCGGGGGTGGGTGGATCCGTTGCGCGGGCCATTGCTCCAGGATCACGACAAACGCATGCGGGCCCAAGACCTCGTGACGGAGGTGATCCGAGCGCATCCCCGACCGCCCAGGGACACGCTGCTGTTCGCGGGCGTGCTGTGCGCCGAGCTCACCGCACGCGCGCCGCAGGACCGGGCGCACCCGTGGTACACCGACTACCTCTCCGAAGTGGATACACGAGAGCTCGTGGCCTCCGGTCACGCCGTGTTGCTGCTGCCGGGCGCGCTCGAGCGCGTGCGAAGCGTGGCCGGCTACGACCCGCTGGCCGCGGGCGCCAGGCCCTGGCCCGAGCACTCGCCCACTCCCTGATCGCTCGGGCCGCCGCCACGGCTCACGTCGGCGGCGGGGTCATCCCCAGTCCACGCATCTCCTCGAGTAGCGTCCCTACGCGTGCTGGCTGGGTCGGAGCTCCGGTGAGCTATTTTCGAAGTCCCAGTTCATCGGCGGCGCCACGCCGAGTTGGCGGAGGAACGCGTAGAGCTGGCCACGGTGATGCAGGTATTCGTCCGGCACGACGCTGATCATGCGATAGCCGGGTCGGTCGCCCCACGGCGCCTTCACGGTGCTGGCCAGCTGTTCGTCGGTGATCTTCGCGAACGCCGCGTCGGCCGCCTTCCAGCATTCCTGCGCGTAGGCGACCAGGTCGTCCTTGGTCTTCACCTTCGCGAGTTCGGCCTTCTCATCCATGTCGAGCGTGCCCGTGAGCACGGCCTCGGCCATGGCGCGCACGAACGCGTACATGTGCACCACCAGCTCTCGAGGCGTGCGCATGTCGCGGATGGGATGCGAGTCGATCTGGTCGGCGGGTAGAGCCTGGACGCAGCGCAGGCCGATACCGTGGCGCAGGCGCATCATCTCCCAGACGGGGACGAGCGAGGACTTCTTCATGGGTGGACTCCTGGTGAAGGATGCCGTGCGCGGGACCCCGGGGATGACGGGCCGCGCACGGCGAGGACCATGTCCGCTGCGCCGGCCGGCGTCAATACGCTCCGGCTTCGCGGCATGGATCATCCGGAAACGCCCACGCTGACCACGTCCATCGTCATGGATCGGACCGCGCTCCCCGAGCGCGCCACGGACTCGCGCGCCCCGGACAAGCCCCGCCGACTCGCGTTATAGTGGCCGGATGGCGAGTGTGGGCACGAACGTCGCACGCAAGGAAGGCATGGCCCGGGCCACGGGCGCCGCGCTTTACGCGGATGACCTGCGCTTCCCGGGCATGCTGCACGGGCGCACGATCCGCTCCACCATCGCTCGCGGCCGGCTCACCGGCTTCGCGCTGGGCTTCGACCCCGCCGGGTTCACCGTGGTGGACCACCGCGACATCCCCGGCGAGAACTGCATCGCCCTGATCGAGCGCGACCAGCCCTGCCTGGTGGCCGGCGCCGTGCATCACGCCGCCGAGCCCGTGTTGCTGCTGGCGCACGAGGACCGCGACACGCTGTTCGCCGCCCCGGTAACGCTGCACGAGGAGGCCGACACGCCGCTCTTCGACCCCGCCGCGTCGGAGCAGGTGTTCAAGCACATCACCATCGAGAAGGGGAACCTGGCTCGCGGCTTCGACCGCGCCGACGTGGTGGTCGAGGGCACCTACTCGACCGGCGCCCAGGAGCACGTCTACATCGAGACCAACGGCGTCATCGCGGTGCCCGAGCCGGGCGGCATGGCGCTCTACGGATCGCTCCAGTGCCCCTACTACGTGCTCAAAGCTTTGAGAGTCCTGCTCGGGAACACGATCGGCGACATCCGCGTGATCCAGACCGAGACCGGCGGAGGCTTCGGCGGGAAGGAGGAGTACCCCTCGATCATCGCCGCGCACGCCTGCCTGCTGGCCCTGAAGAGCGGCCGACCGGTGAAGATCGTGTACGACCGCACCGAGGACATGATCGCCACCACCAAGCGCCACCCCTCGGTGGTTCGGCACCGCACCGGGCTCACGCGCGACGGCCGGTTGACCGCCATGGAGGTGGACGTGCTCATGGACGGCGGCGCTTACTGCACGCTGTCGCCGGTGGTGTTGTCGCGGGGCGTCATCCACGCCGCGGGCCCCTACCGCTGCGCGAACACGCGCATCGAGGGCCGGGCCGTGATGACGAACACGCCGCCCAACGGCGCGTTCCGCGGCTTCGGCGCGCCGCAGACCCAGTTCGCGATGGAGGTCCACATGGACCGCATCGCCGAGCAGTTGGGCGTTGATCCGGTGACGCTGCGACTGCGGAACGCCCTGAAGCCAGGTGACACCACCGCCACCGGGCAGAAGTTGGGGGCCGACACGAGCGCGGTGGCGGTGCTCAAGGAAGCGGTGCGCCGCACGCGCTTCAAGCGCAAGCGCGCGAGCCTCGCCGGCAGCGGCCGCGGCATCGGGCTGGCGCTGTTCTATCACGGCGCCGGCTTCACCGGCAGCGGCGAGGTCATGCTCGGCTCGCGCGCCGGCCTGGAGACCACGCCGGACGGCGTGCGCATCCTGGTGGCGAACACCGAGATCGGCCAGGGCACGCGCACCATGTTGGCGCAGATCGTCGCGGATGGCCTCGGCATCCCCTACGAGCAGGTCGACGTGGCGCAGCCCGACACCTCGGTCGTGCCCGACTCGGGCCCGACCGTGGCCTCGCGCACGTGCATGGTGGTGGGCGGGCTGCTCGAGCGCTGCGCCGCCAGCATGCGCGCCCGGCTCGGCGACGCCACACCGGCGGCGCACCACGCGCGGCATGGCCGGCTGCACGTGGAAGAGCAGTACGCCGCTCCCGAGGGCCGGCAATGGAACGACGCCACCTACCGCGGTGACGCCTACGCCACGTTCGCGTGGGGCTGTGACGTGTCCGAGGTGGAACTGGACCCGGTCACGCACGAGGCGCGTGTGACCAGGTTCACCGCCGTCCAGGAGTTCGGCCGCCCCATCCATCCCGCCATGTCGCAGGGGCAGATCGAGGGCGGCTCGGCGCAGGGCTTGGGCTGGGCGCTGCTCGAACGCGTGGTCATGCGCGACGGCGTCATGGCCAACGCGCAGCTCACCAACTACGTCATCCCCACCACGCTCGACACACCGCCCATGGACATCGTCATGCTCGAGAACCGCTACCCCGGCGGGCCGTTCGGCGCCAAGGGCCTGGGCGAACTGCCCATCGACGGCCCGGCTCCCGCGGTCGTGAACGCCATCCGCCACGCCGGGCTCGACGTGCGCTCCATCCCGGCCACGCCGGAGCTGTTGCACAGGGCACCGCGGCTGCGAAACGGCGCACCGGAGGCGAGCGAAGGATGAAACTCCGACTCAATGGCGCAGCGCGCGAACTCGACGTGCACCCGCTCCGGCGGCTGCTCGACGTGCTGCGCGAGGACTTGCTCCTCACCGGCACCAAGGAGGGCTGCGGCGAAGGCGAGTGCGGCGCGTGCACCGTCCTGGTGGACGGCCTGCCGGTGGTGTCGTGCCTCGTACCGGTCGCGCAGGTCGAGGGCTGCGACGTGGTGACCATCGAGGGCGTGGGCGGGGATCATCCGCTCCAACGCAGCATGATGGCCGAGGTGGGTGCCCAGTGCGGCATCTGCACGCCGGGCGTGGTGCTCGCCGCATTGGCGCTGGTGGATGCCGATCGCAAACCCACGCTGGCCCGCATGCGCGAGGCACTCGCCGGCAACCTGTGCCGCTGCACGGGCTACGAGGCCATCCACCGTGCCGTGCTCGCGGCCCACGCGGAGCGGCACGCGAAGTGAGGACCGCGACCCGCGACTTCACGCTGCGACGGGCGCGCACGCTCGCGGGCGCGGTGAGCGTCCTGCGCGACGAGCCCGGCACCGTGCCGCTCGCCGGCTGCACCGACGTGTACGTGGCGCTTCAATTCGGCCAGCGCCCGGGCAAGCGCTACCTGGACCTCACGCCGCTGAAAGCCCTGCGGCGCATCACCGCGCGCGAGGGCTGGCTCGTGATCGGCGCGCTCGCCACCTACACCGACCTCCAGCGATCGCGCCTCGTTCGCGCGCACCTGCCCATGCTGATCGAGGCGGCGCGATTGGTGGGCGGCCTGCAGATCCAGAACCGCGGCACCGTGGGCGGCAACCTCGCCAACGCCTCGCCCGCGGGCGACACGCTGCCCGTGTTCGCGGTGGCCGAGGCCCAGGTGGTGTTGCTCGGGCCCGAGGGCGAGCGGCGGGTGCCGTTCACCTCGTTCTACACCGGCTACCGTGCGAGCGTGCGGCGCTCCGACGAGTTGCTCACCGCCGTCGAGGTGCCGCCGATCGAGGGCCGCCAATGGTTCCGCAAGGTGGGCACGCGCGCAGCGCAGGCCATCTCGAAGGTGGTGTTCGCCGGCGTTCGCGCCAGTGCACCAAGGCTGGCACTCGGAAGTGTCGGCCCCACCGTGGTGCGGTTGCCCCGCACCGAGCGTTCGCTCGCCTCGGGCGAGCCGATCGAGGCCGCGCTCGACGTACTGCGTGGCGAGATCTCGCCCATCGACGACCTGCGCTCGAGCGCGGACTACCGGCGAGAGGTGTCGGCGAACCTGGTGCGCGAGTTCTGGGCCGGCACCGCATGACCAGTTGGGGCCTGCGTTCGAGCCGCGTGGTGACGCGCGACGCCGTCCGGCCCGCGGTGATCGAGGTGCGCGACGGCAGGATCGCGGCGCTGCATCCTCACGAAGTGACGCCCGAGGGACTCGAGATCACCGACCTCGGCGATGCCGTGGTGATGCCCGGCCTGGTGGACTCGCACGTGCACGTGAACGAGCCCGGCCGCACCGAATGGGAGGGCTTCGCGACCGCGACGCGCGCCGCGGCCGCCGGAGGCGTGACGACGATCGTGGATATGCCGTTGAACAGTATCCCGGCCACCGTGGACGTGGTCTCGCTCGCGCGGAAGCGCGCGGCGGCGCAGGGCCGGTGCGCGGTGGATGTGGGGTTCCTGGGCGGCGTCGTGCCCGGGAACGCCGGCGAACTCGCGGCCTTGCATGACGCGGGCGTGCTGGGGTTCAAGTGCTTCCTGGTCCCCTCAGGGGTGGATGAGTTCGCCGCGGTCGGCGCCGACGACCTGGCGCGCGCGCTCGCCGTGCTGAACACCACCGGCGCCGTGCTCATGGCGCACGCCGAACTGCCGGGGCCGCTCGCCGGAGCACCCACCCCCGCGCACACGCGATCCTACGTCGAGTACGCGGCCACGCGGCCGGAAGCGGCCGAATCCGAGGCGGTCACACTGCTGCTCCAGCTCGCCGAGGAACACGCGGCTCGCGTTCACATCGTGCACCTTTCCAGCGCGACGTCCCTGCCGGGGCTCGCGGCGGCGCGAGCGCGCGGCGTGCGCGTCACGATCGAGACCTGCCCGCACTATCTCCATTTCGCCGCCGAGGACGTGCCGGACGGCGCCACCGAGTACAAGTGCGCGCCGCCGATCCGCGGCCGCGACACGCGCGAGGCGTTGTGGCGGGCACTCGCCGCTGGCGCGCTCGACCAGGTGGTGTCGGATCACTCGCCGTGCCCGCCGGCGATGAAGTCGCGTGACACGGGCGACTTCATGGCGGCGTGGGGCGGCATCGCCTCGCTCCAGGTCACGCTGCCCGTGATGTGGACGGGCATGCGCTCGCGCGGCCTGCCGCTCGAACGACTGGCCGAGTGGATGTGCGTCGCACCCGCTCGGCTGGTGGGACTCGCGCACCGGAAGGGCGCGATCGCACCGGGCCACGACGCCGACTTCGTCGTGTGGGACCCGGCGCTCGAGTTCACCGTGCGCGCCGAGGACCTGTTGCACCGCCACTCGCTCACGCCCTACCTCGGCGCACGACTCTTCGGCGTCGTACTCGCCACCTATCTCCGTGGGATTCGCGTCTTCGCCCAAGGGCTCGGCGTGGAGGGCTGCCACGGCCAACTGCTGCACCGGGAGACCGTCCACGTATGAGCGAGCTCACGTTCACCGATCTCTTGAACCTGGCCGCCGAACGGTTGGGCGGCGCCGTGCTGTTGGCGAACGACGAGTTCTTCGCGCCCAAGGAGGCGCTGCTCAAGGCGGCGGCGCCCGAGTGGCGCGAGCACGAGTACACCGAACGCGGCAAGTGGATGGACGGTTGGGAGACGCGCCGCCGCCGCACGCCGGGGCACGACTGGTGCCTGGTGCGGCTGGGGCTGCCGGGCGTGGTGCGTGGCGTGGTGGTGGACACGAGCTTCTTTCGCGGCAACTTCCCCGAGGCGTGCGAACTGGAGGGCGCCGACGTCGAGGGGCTGCCCGATCCCGAGCGACTCGCGGCCGACCCGGCCGTGCGCTGGCAGCCACTCCTCGCGCACTCACCGCTGGCCGGCGACTCGCTCAACACATTCGCCGTGTCGAGCGCCGAGCGCGTCACCCATGTGAGATTCCGCATCTTCCCCGATGGCGGCGTTGCGCGACTTCGCGTGCACGGAGAGGCGCGCCCCGATGCCCGCCTGCTCGCGGCCGGACGCGAACTGGACCTGGCCGCCATGGAGCACGGAGGCTACGTCGTGATGTGCAGCGACATGTTCTTCGGCCACAGGCAGAACCTGATCCTGCCCGGTCGCTCGACGCACATGGGCGACGGCTGGGAGACGCGCCGGCGCCGCGGCCCTGGCCACGACTGGACCATCGTGCGGCTGGCCGCGCGCGGAGCGTTGCGGCGGCTGGAGCTGGACACCGATCACTTCAAGGGCAACGCCCCGGGCAGCTGCTCGCTCGAGTGGTGTGATGCGCTCGGAGCGGACGCCGCGACGCTCACCTCGAGCCCGTCGTGGAAGCCGCTCCTGCCCGAGACGCCGCTCCAGCCACATGCCCGGCACGCGTGGGACGTGGCTCCTGGCGCCCCGGCGACGCACGTGCGGCTCAACATATTCCCCGACGGCGGCGTGGCCCGGCTGCGCGTGCTTGGCGCCGTCACGTGAGTCGCGCATGAATGTGCGCGAGCTTGACGCGCTCCCGGCCGACGAGTGTCGCACGCTTCTCACTGCCTGCTGCGGCGCCCGCGAGTGGGTCGCGGGCATGCTCGCGTCGCGCCCCTGGCGAGACCGCGACGGCCTGCTCGCGGCCGCCGATCACGCGTGGGCGGTGCTCACGGCGGCGGAACTCGCCGACGCCATCGCGCATCACCCGCGGCTCGGGGAGTCGTCCACGGAAGCTCCGCTCGATGAGCGCGCGCGCCAGTGGTCGGCCGGCGAGCAGAGTGGCGCCGTGGCCGCCAGCAATGACACGCGCACCGCACTTGCCCGCGGCAACGCCGAGTACGAGCGGCGCTTCGGTCACACGTTCATCCTCTGCGCCAGCGGCCGGAGCGCCGAGGACATGTTGAAGTCGCTCCACGAGCGACTGGCCCACGACCCCGACATCGAGCGCGCCATCACGGCGCGCGAACTTCACCGCATCACGTGCCTGCGACTCGAGAAACTGTTGGCGGGCGAGCGCGCCCAGGAGGAGGCCCCATGACCGGCATCACCACGCATATCCTCGACCTCTCGGCGGGAACACCCGCCGCGGGCGTCACCGTGACGCTCGAGCGGGCGGAGGGCTCGGGCTGGGCCCTGCTGGGCCGCGCCGTCACCGACGCCGATGGCCGCGTGCGCGACGGCTTCCCGCCACTCGCGACCGCGGGACGCCACCGGCTCACGTTCGCCACCGGCGAGTGGTTCGCCGCGCGCGGTGTGCCGAGTTTTCACCCGGAGATCAGCGTGACGTTCGAGGTGCGCGACGCGAAGCACCACCACCACGTGCCGCTGCTGCTCTCGCCGTTCGGCTACTCGACCTACCGCGGCAGCTGAACAGCGCTCGCGATCCCGCCACGCTCACCGACTGCCGAGCGCTGCCAGCGAGTCCGCCGCTTCGGTGCTGGTTGCAGGCAC
>JANNKI010000283.1:0-3301 GCA_031396225.1 bacterium
GTCGCGACCGAGTACGGATCCTCGCCGTTCAGGCCCTTCATGTAGTTGTAGGTTTCGGTCGAGTCCGCCGGGCCGCCACCGTTCGGGTACTTGTTGAACGAGGCCAACCCGAGCGTGACGGTTCCTCCCGACACGCTCGGCCCCTGCAGGAAGTCGTAGCCGACGCACGGCGTCTGCGTGCCGTACTGCTCGTCGTTGTTTGTGGCGTTGTACACGTAGCCCACGGACAGGACCGTGTCACAGCCCACGAGGTCGTCCACGAAGCCGCCGAGATCCGGATCGGACCACTGCGAGACGTAGGCGTTCGTGAGCGTGTTCGTGCCTCGGTTGATGATCTTGTACTTCATGAACACGGTGTTCCCGAGCGGCCCCTGGCGGCTGAACGCGAACGTGGTCTGCTGGATCTCCAAGCCCAACGGCAGCGCGCTGCTGGCGCCATTGTGGTCGGCGCCCTTGGCGAGGTCGTTGTACACGCTCCACAGCATCTGGTCGCCGACGATGCCGAGCGTGCCGTCCCCCAGCACGTTCACGACCGGCGCGCCGTGCGGCACGGCGCCGGCGTTGTAGTCCGCCAGCACCGCGTCACGCGCGACAACGTCGATCGCACCTTCCGCGTCGAGATAGACGCGATTCAGTTTGTACACCTTGAACGCGGGGTCCGCTGGAGGGTTCGGATTACCGGTGATCTGGTTCACCGAGCCCGGCCGGTAGTCGTCGCTGTACTCCGACACCGACACGCGCACGCTGCCGCCCACCAGTGCACCCATCCACAGGCCGGCGGCGAACACGGCCGTCTTGCCCGTGCCCTTCGGGAACTCCAGGCCCGACGCTCCGTTCTCGGTGTCGTAGGCGAACGAGCCGGTGTTCTTCACCACCATGGAGATGTTGTTGATGTCGATGCGCTGACTCGCATCCTCTGGATTCGTACGAGCCGGCCGCGCCCGCCGCTTCGGCCCCGCCACGGTGGCCGCGGCCACCATGCTCGCCGTGAGCAACAGGAGCAGCACGATCAGGGTGACGCGCGAAGCCTTCATGCGGACTCCTCCGTGTCTCATGGACTCGAGCCTCACTTCTAGAAGTCGGTCCGCACGCCGAAACGGATCGTGCGCGGGATGCTGAACAAACCGGAGCCTTGCGTGGCGAGAGCGTACGCCTGCTGCGCGTCGATGCCCTTGGCTTCCAGGCCCGCGGCCACGGCGCGCCCGGATTCCGTGTTCAGGTAGCCCGTGGTGTAGGGCGACCCGGTGCCCTGGTAGACGATCAGGGCATTGTTCGTGTCGAACGCGTTCAGCACCCAGGCGAATGCGCTCAACCGCGCACCGCCGAAACGCATGGCCTTCGAGAGCTTGAAGTCCAGCGACTGCGTGGCTGGCGACGTCCGCGAGTTGAGCGAGCCGGTGGGCTGCTGCGCCACGTTCAGCTGCGTGACCTCGTCCGAGACGTTCGTGGCGGTGTACGGCGTACCCGTTGCCACGTTGAAGAGCACGTTCAGGTCCACGTCCGCGAGCGGCAGGAAGCCGCCCCACTTCGGCCCCTCCTCCTTCGCCCACGACAGCCCCATGTTGACGGACAGCTTGTGGCGCTGGTCGAAGTCGAGCGGCGAGGTCTGGTGCGGCACCTGGTTCGCCGTCCACGCGATGTTGCGCTGCGTGTTCGACACCGAACCCGTGCCCTTCGCGAACGACAGGCTGTAGGACACGCTGCCGCTGATGTGATTGACCCGACGCATGCTGAAGCCGAGGTCCACACCCTTCAACGTGGCGAAGTCCTTGTTGCGGAACGACGCGAAGCTGTAGGGCTTGGATGGCACGTTCTCCACCTGCACGAGGTCACGCACGTCCTTGTAGTAGACCGAGATGTCCATCTTGGCGAAGGCATTGAGCTGGTGCGCGATGCCGACTTCGTACGCGGTGGTCTGCTCCGGCTTCAAGTTCGGGTTGCCGAACGGAACGTAGTAGCCGCCCTTGCGGACCTTGTAGTCGAGGAAGCGGTAGGAGACGTACAGGTCTTGAAGATTCGGCTGCTGGTAGAACTGTCCCCAGTTCACGTGCAGCACGGTCTCGTTCGTGACCGGGAAGCCGATGCCGATACGCGGGCTGATCCGGCCATACGTCTTGGCGTCGGTAAGGTCGGCCTCGGTCAGCACGTTGTCTGCGCCGAGTGGAAGGTCTTCATTCTTGAGCGCCTTCGTGTTCACGTTCAAGTAGTCGTAGCGCACGCCGATGTTGGCCACGAGGCCGCCGCGCTCGTACCGATCCTGGACGTAGGCCGAGAACGTCTTCGGCTCGCGGGCGCCGTCCAGCGCGCTCAGCTGCCCCTCGTTACCGAGCTCGTCGAAGCCGTAGGCGTCGATGTCGAGCTGGCCGGGCGTGAAATTGGATGGGAAGTAGTTCTGGTAGAAGCGGAGTTCGTGCTGGTCCGCCTGCGCGCCCGCCTTGAACTGGTGGTGCGTGGTGACCTGCGACGTGATGTCCCCGCGGAACGCGATGTACTGCGAGCGACGGCGCAGGTAGTCGTCCCACAGCGCGCCCGTGCTCCCATCAATCGCGAGCACGCGCGAAGCGAGCGAATCCGACAGCGGATCGCCGGGCGTACCGCCGAGCCCCGGATAGAACCAGGGGATGTCCTCACGCAGCTGCGGATTCGGCATGAGCGAATAGCCCGCGATGTCGTCGAAGAACGTGCCGTCACCGCGCTTGCGCTCGGTGCTGAAGAACGTCGCACCCAGCCCGTAGAACGTACGGGCGTTCAGCTTGTGGCTCAGCTGCCCCGAGTAGGACTCGTTCTTGTCCTCGTAGCGCGGGGTGTGCGCCAGGTTGAAGCGGAAGCTGTTGCGGTACTCGCTCCAGTCGTCCGCGGAGTTCAGCACGCCGAACTTCAGGTCCATCGAGGGCCCGAGCGGGAGCGCGAGCTTGCCCTGTCCCGTCCAGCCGCCGAGCGAATTGTTCGGCAGCGGGGCCGTGTAGTTGGAGCGGGGCGCGCGGTCGAACTGCCAGCGCCGCTGGCCGCTCACATAGAACGAACCCCACTCCTTGCCGGGCGAGATGGGCCCGCCAAACGCGCCGTCGTATAGGTTGTAGTCGTACACGCGCGAGTTGAACAGCGACTCGCCCACGCCCGTCAGGTTGTCGGTGACCGCCTCGAGCGAGCCCGAGTAGCGATCGCCTCCCTCCTTCGTGAGCACGTTCACGACGCCCGACATGATGCGGCCGTACTCGGCGTTGAACGCATCGCTGCCTGCGCCCAGGTCACGGCCTTGGCGTCAGCCGCTGAACCGGCCGGGCGCGCGCCGACCTCGGTG
>JANNKI010000291.1:0-4004 GCA_031396225.1 bacterium
GCAGCGCACAGGGCCTGTTCCGCACAGACGACACGCCCGAGCCCACGTTCAGCGATACGCTCGATCTGGATCTGGGCGCCGTCGAGGCCAGCCTCGCCGGCCCCAAGCGGCCCCAGGACCGCGTCGCGCTTCGCGACATGAAGTCGAGCTTCCGCAACGGACTGACCGCGACCACCAAGGAGCGCGGCTACGGCCTCGCCGAGAGCGACCTCGCCCGCACCGCGACCGTGGCGAGCAATGGCCACGCCGATACGCTCACGCACGGCGCCGTGGTCATCGCGGCGATCACGTCGTGCACGAACACGTCGAATCCGTCGGTCATGCTGGGCGCCGGCCTGCTCGCGAGGAAGGCGGTGGCGAAGGGCCTGCGCGTCAAGCCGTACGTGAAGACCAGCATGGCACCCGGCTCCAAGGTGGTCACCGAGTACCTGCGCAAGTCAGGTACGCTCGCGGACCTGGAAGCGCTCGGGTTCCACGTGGTGGGCTATGGCTGCACCAGTTGTATCGCGGCCGGCACGCCCGTCCTCATGTCCGACGGTACCTCGCGTCGGATCGAGGACCTGCCCGCCTCGGGTGGCGTGCGGCTGTTCGGTCCCGACGCCCAGGGACGAGCAGCGCTCGCGCAGCAGACAGAAATGATGGTGCGGGGCGAAAGGGAGTGCGTCTCACTCGTGCTTCAGGACGGACGCGAGCTCGTCTGCACGCCGGACCACAAGATCCTCACGGCGGATGGGCGCTGGGTTCGCGCGGATGAACTCGAGCTCGGCACGGATCGGGTCGTCGTCGGGCTCGAGGCGCCGCTCGACGTGCCCGGGGCCGACGAAGCGGGCTTCGAACTGCAGGCGGGCCCGCTCCGCTTCACCATGGGGTCGCCGGACTCGCGTGCGCGCACGCTGGCGTTCGCGCGGCTCGTGGGTCACGTGCTGAGCGATGGGTCGATCAGTGGCAACGGTCAGGGCCGCATGAATGTCGGCCAGGCAGTGGACCGGGAGGTCGTGCTCGACGACATCGAGCGACTCACCGGAAAACGACCATCGGGAGCCCGCCATGGCGAGCGCAACTGGAGCATCGTCCTTTCGAGGGAGCTGACCAGCGCCATCGCCGCTCTGCCGGGCGTGAAAATGGGCCGGCGCATCCACCCGCCGCCGACACTGCCGGAGTTCGTGCTGGATCCTCGCTGCCCGGTGGCCGTCGTGCGCGAGTACCTGGGCGGATCCTTCGGAGCCGACGGTTGGGCACCGACGCTCCTTCGTCAGGGACCAGGCGAGGACACTTCGGTGCTGCAGCCACCCGCGCTCTCCCAGACCGCGAAGCCCGAGCACGTCGCCCAGCTGAGAGGACTCATGGCAGAACGAGTTCGGCTGCTCGGCCGGTGCGGCGTCAACACCCAAGGTCACAAGGTCCACGATCACCCGGTGCGTCGCGCCGCTTCCAGCGATCCCGGGGCGCGGGATGGATCGCCGCGTACGGAAGTGAGGCTTGCGCTCGCGGACGGTCTCTCGTTCGTCGAGCGCGTCGGCTACCGCTATTGCGTGGACAAGGCGCTGCGCGCCGCCGCCGCCGCCGTCTACTGGCGCACGGCGATCCGTGTCCACGAGCAGCGGTTGTCGATGGCGGAGCGCATCACGGCACGTCATCAGGAGCATGGTGAGGAGAGCTCCTCCCGCGCCAGCGGTGCGGCGGCGACCGCGCTGCTGGAGCGTGAGACCCCCGTCTTTTCTCTCGAGCGGATCGGGGCCGGTGACTGGTTCGCGCCGCTCGAGTCGGGCGGTGGGAACACGGCGAAGCGACACTGCGCCCAGAAGGAGGCTCGCTCGCTGCCGACGCTCACGCTCGCGGTCCTGGACCGACGACCTGTGGGGAGCCGAGCCGTGTACGACCTCGCGGTGGACGACCTGCACGCATTCATGGCCGGCACGGTCGCGGTCCACAACTGCATCGGCAACAGTGGCCCGCTGCCCGAAGCGGTCGCGAAGGCCGTGGAGGAGGGCAGGCTCGTTGCGGCCGCGGTGCTTTCTGGAAACCGCAACTTCGAGGGGCGCGTGAATCCACTCACGCGCGCCAACTACCTGGCGTCGCCGCCGCTGGTCGTGGCGTACGCGCTGGCGGGCACGGTGGACGTGGACTTCGAGCGCGACCCGCTCGGCACGGGCGCGGATGGCCAACCGGTGTACTTGAGGGACCTGTGGCCGTCGCAGCACGAGATCGCCGACGCCATCGCCGCGAGCCTCGATCCGAGCATGTTCGCCTCGAGCTATGGCAACGTGTTCAACGGCAATCCGCGCTGGAATGCCATCCCGGTGGCGGGTGGCGAGCGCTACGCGTGGGCCGCGGACAGCACCTACATCCACGAGCCGCCGTTCTTCCACGGCCTCACGCCCGGACTCTCGCCGGTCTCGGACATCACCGGTGCGCGCTGCCTCGTCATGGTGGGCGACTCGGTGACAACCGACCACATCTCGCCGGCGGGCGACATCGCGCTGGCGAGCCCGGCGGGTCGCTGGCTCGGCGAGCACGGCGTCGAGAAGAAGGACTTCAACAGCTACGGCTCCCGCCGCGGCCACGACCAGGTGATGGTGCGCGGCACGTTCGCGAACATCCGCCTCAAGAACCTGTTGGTGCCGGGCAGCGAGGGCAACGTGACGTTGCACTTCCCGAGCGGTGAGCATCTCGCCATCTTCGACGCGAGTGTTCGTTACCAGTCAGCGGGCACTCCGCTGCTCGTGCTCGCGGGCCGGGAGTACGGCAGCGGCAGCTCGCGCGACTGGGCCGCCAAGGGCACGCTCATGCTGGGCGTGCGCGCGGTGCTGGCCGAGAGCTTCGAGCGCATCCACCGCAGCAACCTGGTGGGCATGGGGGTGCTGCCGCTCGTCTACGAGAGTGGGCGGAGCGCGGAATCGCTCGGACTCGACGGCCGAGAGACGTTCGACTTGAGCGGCTTGACCGGCGAACTCCGGCCACGGCAAAAGGTCACGGTCCGGGCCCGGCGCGAGGACGGCTCAGTGCTCGAGTTCACGGCCATCGCGCGGCTCGACACGCCCGTGGACGTGGACTACTACCGAAACGGCGGCATCCTCCAGACGGTGCTGCGGAATCTCGCTAGGAGCTGAGCGGCGGTCGCGTCGCCGCTCAACGCCGCTCGGCGGCCCGCACGGGCGGTGTTACCGCCCGGCGATCGAGCAGGCCGATCGGGACGTCGCCCTCGGACGTGATGGGCCCCGAGCCGATGTGCACGAGGCCGCCCCGACGCGCGGCCGCCGCCAGTGCCCGCTGGCGTTCCGCCGGCAGGCCGCGCTTCGTGCGCGGCTCGTGCGATGGCACCAGGAACAGCACCGGGGCGGCGCCCTTCCGACCCGTCGCCTGCCAGCGTGAGACGGCATTGCGCGCGAACCGTTCAGTCTCGGCCTCGGGAATGCCCGTGAGCGCGAGTAGTCCGTTGGGCACGCGCAGGGGCACCACCGCCAGCTCGCCGTGCGTCCAGGAGTCCTCGAGGTCGATCGCGTGCTCCGGGCTCACGCCCGGCCATTCGAGCGCGCGGGTCGGCAGCGTCCGGGCGAACCGGCACTCGGGGCGCCACGCCCGCACGGCCTGTTTGCACTCCTCGAGCAGGCCGCGGATCGCGACGGACTTGGCACTCGGCTCGCGCGAACCGTGATTGGCGAGGCGCTCGTGCGCGGCCATGGACGCGTCGTCGTCAAACAGCACGCCGTCGATGGCGAGGTACACGGCGAGGTCGGTGAGAAAGTCCACCGCCGCATGCCGCGCCTCCGGCAGGTCGGGTGAGAGTCGGGTGCCCCACCGCGGCGCGGGTCGGCCCCAGCCGCTCGCGGCCACCCGCCACAGCGGGTTCCGTTCCCACGCCCAGGTCAGGTTCATGCTCGGCGCCCGCACCCACACGCGCAGCCCGGCGGCGGCGAAGCGGGCGGCAGCCATGGACCACACGTCGGCGAGCACGGGGAGCTGGTGATTCATGGTGTAGCTCCGCACCAGGTGCCCGTCGCGCC
>JANNKI010000303.1:0-6445 GCA_031396225.1 bacterium
CAGCGTGACTCGTCGTCGAAGCGCCCGACCTTCTCCGTCGTCCTCGTTCGCCAGTCGGCACCAAGACCCGCGGCCACCCCGAAGGGTGGCCGCCAGGAGAGCAACTATCGCGTTGACTTAGGGTCGCTCCATATCACCGGAGCACGGCGACGCGCCGGACTAGCGATCGCGTGATATGCGTGAGCCTCACGAAGTAGACGCCGCTCGGCAGCGTCGCGGGAGGCGCGAGCTGGACCTGCTGTTCCCCGGCGCGGCCCGATCGGAGCTCGACCTTCTCGAGCCGCCGGCCGCCCAGGTCGAACAGCTCGAGACGGCCCTGAGCTGCAGCTGGCATCGAGATCGTCGCCGACAAGCCGGCGGTCCGGGAACTCGCCACGTCGAGCGCGAGCACCACTGCGGCGTCCGCCTCATCCGCGCCGGATTCCGTTTCCTCGGTGAAGGCCTGGCGATCGCCGGGTCGCACCACGACGAGATCGGAACCGGTCACGGGGAGCCCGCTCGTGAGGTGCCCCTCGAGGTGAATCACCGCGGCGCCGGGCTCGAACGTCATCGACCCTCGGTCGAACTGGAGCGTGACGTCGAGGAGTCCGTCACGGTCGAGATCCCCCGTCTTCACGTGATAGCCGCCCTGGGGCAGCGTGGCCACAGGAGCACCGGCCAGCGTCAGGCTCGAGAGCTCCAGCGAGTTCACCGGTACGGCGGCGGAACCGAACACGGCCACCGGCAACACTCCCCGGCTGCGCGGCGCGACCGGGTTCCGGGGGGATCCCGGCAGCACATCGATGCGCACGTCCAGCCTCCTCGGATTGAAGTCGAGGATCCAGGTGTGTCCCGGCGCGCCGCCGTTGGCGGTTCCGCCGACGGCGAACATGCGACGACCCATGGGATCGAACGCTGCGGCGTGATAGAAGCGCCCAGCCGGAAGCGGCCCGGTCGGGCGGAGCTTCGTCCATCGATCCATGCGCAGGTCGAATGCCCAGACGTCGTTACACGCCGTCGAGTAGCTCGCGTTCTCCGGGCACCCGCTCCCAGTGTCGCCCGAGAAGATCAGCATGCGTTCACTTGCGAGGTCGAGGACGGCGGTGTGGCCGCGTCGGGGTTCAGGACGATCGCCGGGTGGCTCGATCCGGGCCCAGCGCGGCTCACCGGCGAGCTCGAGCGCCCACAGGTCGCCCGGGTTCGGAGAGCCATAGGGACTGCCGCCAAAGATCAGCAGGCGGTTGTGGATCGGGTCGTGGATCGCAGAGTGATCGAACAACTGCGCCGGCCCTCTGTCGTCGGGCAGCAGCAGCTCCCAGCGAGGATCGCCCTCCAACTCGAGCGCCCACACGTCGCTGTGATGGAGAGTCCCATCGAAGCCGCCCACGACGAGCAACCGGTCGCGAACGGGATCGTACGTGGCGGAGTTCCCGTTGCGCGCGCCGGGACCTCCGGTCGCGATCCTCGACCAGGTCGGGATCCCCGAGAGAGAAAGCGCCCACACCGCGTCATTGTCGTAGTAGGGCGGAGTCCCCAGCGTGTAGCCTCTGCCGCCCGCCACGAGCATGCGCTGTCGGTGCATGTCGTACGTCGTGCGCGCTCGCAGGAGGCCGTAGGGAGGCCCCGTGCCCTGGGTCGGCAGGACCTGCCAGGTCCCCAAGGGCTCGAGCGGCAGCTGTCGGACGTCGTTCCATGCCGCGGGTGTGGGGCTGAGCTGGGAGTAGCCCCCGGCATAGAGGATGAGCCGGTCGCCAACCGGATCGTGCAGGAGTCCCGGGAACTCGCGGTGGATCTCCGACTCCGGCGAGAGCGCAGGGATCCATGATCGCCAGCGCAATCCACCTTCGAGCTCGAGGAACAAGACCTCGTGGCGTCGCGCGATCCCGCCGAATGCCACGAGGCGGCGGCGCGCGTCGTCCAACACGGCGCCAGGCGTCCAACGGCCGGGAGGGATCGGAGGCGCCACCTCGAGCCGTGTCCACGTGGGCGCGTCGCCGAGCGAGAGCGCCCACGTCGTCAGCGATCCAGCTTCGTGACAGAGCGCCAGCACCCGGTCATTCGCTGCGTCCAGGACGGTCGCCTGGACGGTCCCCGGCGGCGGAGCTGGGCCCACGGGTTGGACCTGTCGCCAGACGGCCTGATCGCCGAGCTCGAGGAACCACGCGTCCGATTTGAGTTCACTCTCATAGCCATAGATGCTCGCGTAGCCGCGGCCCCCGAATACGAACAGGCGCTGTCGCTGCCCATCCACGACGCCGCGCGCTCTCGCTCGAGCCAGCATCCACGCCGGCCGGAGGTCGGGATCGGGCAACCTCTGCCACGTGTGAGGGGACTCGAGCGTCAGGGTCCACACTTGCGACGTGAAGAGATCCAGGCAGTCCACGTGCCCGCAGATCCTGTCCGTGACGCCGCCGAAGAGCATCAGCCGGCCGTTCACCGGATCGAGGGCGAGCGTGCTCTCCGTTCGCCACGACGGAGCTTCGCCCGTGGTCTCGAGCCGGCGCCAATAGGGGAGCGGGGAGAGCTTGAGCTCCCAGACGCTCATCCCTGCATCGGGAAGCAGGAGAAGCACCCGATCCCCGGCGGCGTCGTGAACGGCGAGGCGATTGCCCGCAGGCGGCAGATCGCCCAGGGCTAGCAGCGGTGACCACTCGGGCTCACCCGATAGTGCGAGGGTCCATAGAGCGCCCGCCAGGTCGAGCGCGATCATCCGATCGCGGATCGCGTCGTAGAACGTCAGCGGCGCTTCCTGCCCGGGGGGTGGCAACTGGTGCCAGCCACCATCGTGTCCCCGAAGCACTCCGGCCAGCGAAATGGGGTCCTCGGGAAGCCAGGTCGACGGAGCGGGATCGGGATCCGTCGCGTCCGCTCGTGCCACCGGGGTGGCCCCGGTCGAGGGCCACGCGCCCGGCGCATCGGACGCATGCCCGGCCACGGGCCAAGCGAGAAGGAGCGCCAGGAGTATCCCTTCGAACCGAGGCGCTTTGGACAAGGTGAGCATAGCGGGGGCTCCGATGGCTTCACGAGATCGGCGGCCTTGTCGTCGCAACCGTCCTGCCGGTGCGTCCGGCTGGAGTCTAGGCCTTTCCGGTGGGGCGCGGCAGAGGGCTTTTTCGGCCCTTCACGCCCCACAACGCCCACCCATCACACTGGCGCCGAGCATCCCGCTGCTTCCCCTCACCAAACTCCCAGCACCTTCCACCACGCCACGCCGATCGTCATCCAGATCGCCAGGCTCGTGACGGATGCGACGAGCCCCACGCGCCACCACGTCGCCTGCGAAACGTAGCCCGCGCCGAAGTAGATCGGGCCCGGCGTCGTGCCGTAGTGCGTGAGGCCGGCCATGAGGTTGGACGCGTAGCTCAGGGACAGCACCGCGATCCCCGCCGGCACGTGGGCTGCCAGCATGACGGCGAGAAACGGGATGTACATTGCCGTCGCATGGGCAGTGATGCTGGCGAAGGCGTAGTGGGCGAAGAAGTAGACGAGAAGGAGCACCACGAGCGCTCCGGCCCACGGCCAGCCGTCGGCGAGGCCGGCCACCGACTGGGCGAAACGCGCGGCGAGTCCCGTGTCGGCGAGCGCCCCGGCCAATTGCACGAGCCCGCCGTACCAGATGAACACGTCCCACGCGCTACGCTCGGACTTCACGTCCTCCCAGTCGATGACTCCGAACAGCAGCAGCACGCAGATGCCGAGCAAGGCGACCGCGGCGTAATGAGTGCCGTGGAGCGCCGTGGTCATCCACAGCACCGACACCAGCGTGAAGACGAGCAGCATCCGCTTCTCGGGCCCGGACAGCGGTCCCATGCCGTCGAGCGCCTCCTGGGCGATGTCGACGGCGCGGGGCGTGTGCGTCACCTGGGGCGGAAACATCCGATAGACGAGCAGGCCGACGACGCCGAGGCTGATGATGCCCGGCACGATCGCTCCCGCGAGCCACCGCCCGTAGCTCAACTCGACGCCCGCCGTCTTGAGGGCAAACGATGCGATCAGCGCGTTCGCCGCCTGGCCGGTGATGAAGATGGCGCAGTTCACCACGCAGCATTGGTAGAGGAACAGCATCAGGAACGCGCCGAGCCGTCGGGCGGTCGGCCCAGGATGGGAGTCGTAGGCCTCGGCCAGGCTCTTGGCGATCGGAAACACGATGCCGCCGGCGCGCGCGGCATTCGACGGGATGAAACCCGCGAGGGTGAACTCCGTCAGAGCGAGCGAGTAGCCCAGCCCGAGCGACCTCTTCCCGAGCGCGCGGATCAGCAGGAAGGCGATGCGCCGGCCGAGCCCGGTCTTGATCATGCCGCGCGACATGAAGAACGCCGCGAGCACCAGCCACACGATCGGATCGCCATAGCCCGCCAGCGCCTTGGCGATGGGCTGGATGCCGAACAGGACGCTGGCACTCACGCCGAGCAGCACGATCGCGCCGCCGGGAATCGGCTGCAGCGTCAGGCCGGCCACCGTCGCCATGAAGATCGCGAGCAGATTCCACGCCTGAGCCGTCGCGCCGGCGGGCCGCGGCAGGACGGCGATGACGACCCCGACGCCGATCACGGCCGCCCAGCGGCCGATCGTGATGGCGCGTGTGGGCGCTTTAACCGGCGGGCTGCCCATGAACCTCGGCCAGGTACATGAAGCGCGACAGGGCGCCGCGCTCCGCCAGCTCGACGACGGTCTCGAGGTAGTCGAGCTGGCTCCGAACCTCCTCCGCACCGGACACCTGCTCCAGTTCGGCCCGATGTCGCAGCATCGCTGCCCGCCGGCCGCCCGCGTTCTTCCGCAGGCTCTCGGTTCGGTTCTCGGTCTCGATCAGCCGAAAGCCCGCCGTTTCGAGCAACGTCTCGTTCCACCCGGGAGGAGCGAATTGCGCGTGTCCATGGACGCTCCGCCTGCGGATGTCCTCGTTCGAGACGCTACCCGTGACGACGCCGGCATCCGTGACCAGGAACCGACCGCCGGGAGCCAGAACCCGCGCCACTTCCTCGTAGAATCTGCGGCGGTCGCGAACGTGCAGGACGACGTCCAGCGACATCGCGGCATTGCACGACCGAGCCTTCAGCGGCAACGGCTGGTCAAGATCCGACTCGTGAACTTCGAGCAGATGATCGACGTTCGACGCGAGGGCGCGCGCGCGGCCGGCTTCCAGCGCCGAGGCGCTGAGCTCCACCCCGACGCCCGAGCAGCCGACGGTCGAGAGAACGCAGATCAGTGGACCGCAGGGGCCGCAGCCGAGATCGAGAAGCCGGCTCGAACGCGAGAGCCGGAGCCGCTGCATGTCGGCGCGGATCTCGTCGGCGCTCACCCAGGAGTGCTGCCCGATGTCCTCCCCGTACGCCTCGCGCCGGAGCTCACGCATCAACGGCGAGTCGAACTCCCGATAGAAGGTGTCGTATCCGCGCACGGGCTCGCCTGCGTCCAGGTTCATCGGTGTGCTCCCTCGGATCGGGCGGCGTGGTGATGGCATCGCGACCAGGGCGCCGTAGGCCCCCCCCACGCGGGCCGCAGCCTAGCCGAACGAACGCGACAACGCATCGACTGCACGCGCCGAGATTGACCGACCATCGCGGCTTCCCCATCGGTCGCGACCTGGGCTCTGGGTACAGTTTCGGCGGTCGCCCACGTGAGTGCGTTTCGATTCCGGCGGCCCGTCTTCCGGCGAGGGTCCCGCGCCAATGTTCCGGCCCAAATGGATGTCCGAAGCCGGCGCCTCGCTCTCGTGGCGACTCGGGTTCCCCGATCCACTGAGTGCGCTGCGCTTCGAGTTCGCCACTCCGATCGGGGCCGATGGGCGCGGCTCCTCGTTCAACATTTCGTACTCGCACGCGCTCGGCGACCTGCGCGACTAGGCTCGCCCGCGGGTACGGCTGGCGCAGCGAAGCACGAGCCGCGCGACCGCTTCCGCGGGGCGATCTACTTCCACTGCGGCGGGCTTGACCTCTACGCGGCCGGCGTCACGCGGAGCACATGATCCCAGCCACAGGAAAGTCGGAAGAGCCCACTAAAGACCCCGGATCATCCAGCCGGGGCCGTTTTCTTGTGCGGCCTGGATTGGTCACCAGCGGCCACCCGGGAACATTGAGCCGTACCCGGAGCCGTACCCGCGGCGACCAGTGCTCCGGTACGTGATCCACCCAGCACGCCAGGAACTCGAGCGTTGTATGTCGTGGACCCCGGCGTAGGGTCCGTCGCTGCGATCGGAAGCCGACTCCACCTCGGCGCGTGCGGCGTCATGACTCAGCCGCGATTCGGCGACCGGAGCACGGGCCGAGTAGCGCGCACCCGCGGCACGCCCTCGCGCTCCTCGAGGCGCGGACCCAAGTGGGATCGACCGTTCCTCGCGAGCCTGAACGGGACCGCGGATTCTCCCCTTTGACCAAAGCCGTGTAAGGCCTTGCAGGACGGCCAATTCCGCCGTTCTGACCTGTCGCCGACATCTCCTTGCGTTATCGACTTCCGATATCTGGATTGA
>JANNKI010000318.1:0-6764 GCA_031396225.1 bacterium
AGACGATCGTGGTGGAGCCGTTCCGGGGCCCGGTGCCGCGCGACCATGCAAAGCGCGTCGAGCAGCAGCGGCTGGCGGACAGGCTCCAGGCATGGTGGCCCCAGCGGCCCGAGCGGTTCCTGCTCGCCGCCGGGAACTCCAGGGCCATGTTGTATCATCTGTTCCCGCAGGCGACTGACCAGCAGCCGTTCGGCCGGGCGCTCACCCCGCGGCAGCGCGCGGAGGCGGAAGCGCAGGGGGTGTCGTTGTTCGCGCTGCCGGACGCGCTCCGACGGATGCAGCCGGACGAGGGCATGTCTCGCCTCGAAGGAGTCACGCTCCTCGCGGGCACCGAGAGGGCGGAATGAGGATCAGGTCGGCCGCGGCCGCACGGGGGATCGCATGGGTTTCCTGACCGCACCCCCCACGCGCCCAGAGGCGCGCCCGGGCGCGGACCTGTTCAGCCGCGCCATGGCGTGGATCAGCACCGCCGTTGTCGGGGTATTGCTGGGGATCCAATACTGGAACCCGAACCCGCGCGTCATTCCGGTGGTGGTCGCGATGCTCGTGTTCGGCATCACGTGGCGGCTCAACATGGTGGCCGCCGTCAACGTGCTCGTGTTCCTGCTCCCCTACCCCAAGGGCACCGTTTTCGGCAGCACGAACCTGGCGTTCATCCTGCTGGTGTTCGTCGTCTGGTTGCTGCGCCTGTCGCTGCGCATGAGCCCACCGGCGCGCTCCTCCCCGCTGAACCTGCCCATCTTCGGCATGTTGCTCTGGTACATCTTGTCGTTCTACAACGTGCGCGATGCGTTCGCGCTCGAACGCGCGCTGCAGAACTTCGAGATGTTCGTGGCCTGCCTGCTGCTTTACTACATGATCATCAACAGCATCCACACCCAGAAAGACCTCCAGCGCCTGCACACGGCGCAGATGGTGACCGCGTTCCTCGTGTTCGCCGTGGCCGCGCTCGAGGCGCGTACCGCTGGCAAGGTCATCATTCCCGGCCTCATCGATTTCGGCGGTACGATCGGGAGCGACTTCAACACGCGCGACGTGCGAGTGGGCGCCAGCTTCCGGGACTACGAGCTGCTCTCCGAGTACTGCGGCATCACGTTCCTGCTGACGCTGTTCCTGTGGACTCGGGCGAAGTCGCTGACGCAGCGCGTGCTGTTGGGCGTGTACGCGCTGTTCAACGTCTACACCATGTTCACGACGGTGACGCGAGGCGTGATCTTCGCGCTGCTGATCGTTCTGCCCTACATGTTCTTCACCATCCGGCGCCATTTGAATCCCGTGCGATTCATCGCGGGAGTCGCCGCGATCGTCGTGCTTGCCACCTCCATGAACTTCGTGGTGGCTCGCTACACGAACTCTGGCGACCTGTTCGATCGCATGGCGTCCACGAGAGTGGTGCACGGCGTGGTGCCCGAAGCCCGCGAGGGCGCGTGGACCAACGCATGGAAACGCGCGCTGGTGCACCCCATCCTGGGGCAGGGGCCCTACTACGACGAGATGCCCGGCTACGAATTCTGGTGGCCACACAATGTCTATCTGTTCGTCGCCAATGTCATCGGTTTCCCGGGCCTGCTGTTCTTCCTCATGCTTCTCGTGGGACTCGTGAGGCTCCTGCGACCCGTGGTGGACGACCTGCGACATTCGAGCTACGCCGACGCCTACCTGATCGTGGCTCGAACGCAGCTGTTCATGTTCATGTTGAACGAGGTGAAGATCGACTACCTGCGCAACCCCATCTACATCTTCCAGGTGTGGATGTGGTTCGGCACGTGGACCGCGGCCTACCTGGTGAGCCGCGACCAGGGCGTGCGCTCGCCGAATTTCAAGGAAACTTTGGAGCCGCCCCGGGATCGCCAGATCGCGGCGTGAGCGGGTGCCGACCGAGGTCGGCGTGAGCCCGGGCTGTCAGCCCCGCTTCACCTCGGCCTCGCGCTCGGCTCCCACCGACACCGATGCGATCCGCACGCCCACCTCGCGCTCGATCCATTCGAGGTACTCGCGCGCCGCGGCCGGCAGCGCGGACCAGGCGCGCACACCGGTCGTGGGCGACTTCCAGCCCGGGAACGCGCGCCACACGGGCGTGCAGCGCTCGAGCTCTCGTGCCGACGCGGGGAACCCACGCACCGGCTTGCCGTCACGCTCGTAGCCCACGGCCACGCGCACCTCGGCGAACTCGTCCAACACGTCGAGCTTGGTCACCACCAATCGCGTGAGACCATTCACGCGCGCGGCGTAACGCAGCGCCGGAAGGTCCAGCCAGCCGCAGCGGCGTGGTCGGCCGGTGGTGGCGCCGTACTCCTCGCCCGCCTCGCGCAGGTGCGCGGCCTCCGCGTCCGGCATCTCGCTAGGGAACGGACCGTGCCCGACGCGCGTGGCATACGCCTTGGTCACGCCGATCACTTCGTTCACCACGCCCGGGCCCAGGCCCACGCCGAGCGGCGCGCCCGCCGCGCTCGCGGGCGAACTCGTCACGTACGGGTACGTGCCGTGGTCCAGGTCGAGCAACGTGCCCTGCGCGCCTTCGAGCAACACGCGGCGACCGGCTGTGAGCGCGGCGTGCAGCTCGTCGCCCACGTCGGTCACGAGCGGTGCGAGCCAGGCGATGATCCCGGCCAGCTCGTCGTGCAGCCGCGCGCCACTCATCGCGGAAAGCTCGGCAATCGCCTCGGGGTACTCGAGCCGCAGCCGTTCGAGGTTCCGGTCGGCTTGCGCCACGAAGTGCTCGCGGTCGAACAGATCGTTCACGCGCAGCCCAGAGCGCGCGGCCTTGTCGCGGTAAGCGAACCCGATGCCGCGCCCGGTGGTGCCGATCGCGCCCGGGCCGCGCTCGGCGGACGCCTCGACCGTGCGGTGATAGGGCAGGATGAGGTGCGCTGCGGTACTCACGCCGAGTTGCCGCGACGCCGGCACGCCGCGTGACTCGAGCTTCGCGACCTCTTCGCGCAGTCGCATTGGATCGATCACCACGCCATTGCCGATCAGGCAACGGCGACCCGCGTGCAGGATGCCGGAGGGCACCAGGTGCAGCACGAGTGTTTCGCCCTGATGGATCACGCTATGGCCGGCGTTGGGTCCGCCCTGGTAGCGGGCCACGACGTCGGCCGCCTCGGAGAGCGCGTCCACGATCTTGCCCTTGCCTTCATCGCCCCACTGCGCACCCACCACCACCGTGCACGGCATCGCTGCGGCCTCCCGCTCCAAAAAGGACGCGGCACCTTACGTGACGGGGCTCGGGGGTGTCCACCGGGCCGAACGGCGGCAGCCCGCGTGCCTCAGCGCGTGGGCAGTGCTGCCAGCACCTCGAGCAGCGCCGAGGCGGCGTCGGTGCCGGCGCGGCGCTGGGCCTCGGCCGTGGAGGCGCCGAGGTGCGGCAGAGGCAACACGTTCGCGAGTGTGAGCAGCGGGTGGTCGGCGGGTGCGGGTTCCTTCTCGAACACGTCCACGGCCGCGGCGCGCAGTTTTCCAGTGGTGAGCGCGGTGTAGAGCGCCGTCTCGTCCACCACTCCCCCGCGCGAGGCGTTCACCAGCACGGCGTCGGGCTTCATCAGCGAGAACTCGCGCGTCGAGATCGAGTTGCGTGTGTGCTGGGTGAGCGGCAGGTGCAGCGTCAGCACGTCGGCGGCGGCCAGCAGCGCGTCGCGTTCGACGTGACGCAACCACTCGAACCCAGCCGGGACGCCGTGCACGCGCTCGTCGAACACCAGCACGGTCATGCTGAACGCGCGCGCACGCAGCGCCACCTCGCGCCCGATCCGGCCGAAGCCGATCACCCCGAGCGTGCGGCCGGCCAACTCGCGCCCCTGGTAGCGCGTCTTCTCCCAGCGGCCGGCACGCAGGTCGGCCGCGGCCGACGCCACGTGGCGCTCGAGCCCGAGCAATAGCGCAAACGTCATTTCCGCCACCGAAACGGTGTTGGCATCGGGCGTGTTGCGCACCACCACGCCGCGCGTCTCGGCGGCGACGCGGTCCACGTTGTCGAGCCCGGTCCCGGCCCGCACCACGACGCGCAGGTCGGGAGCGCCCGCCAGCACCTCGGCGGTCACCTTGGTCGCACTCCGCACCATGAGCCCGTGCACGCCCTTCAACGCGGTCAGCAGGTCGGGCGCGGCGAGCCCCTTGGCCTCGACCACGTCGTGCCCGGCGTCGCGAATGAGCCTGACCGCCGCGGGGTCGATGCCATCGCAGGCCAGGACTTTCACGCGGCCTCCCACGCACGGCGCGCGGCCTCGATGGAACCGCTCCCGGCGCGCCCCAGCGCCTGCGTGCACTCCTCGAGGGCGCCCAGCATCACGTACACGTCAGCGAGATCGTAGGAACCCATGTGGCCGATGCGCAGCATCTTGCCCTTCATGTGGTCCTGCCCGCCGGCCACGGTGATGCCGTGCGTCACGCGCAGGCGCTTGACCACGGCTGCGGCGTCCACGCCAGCGGGCGGCTCCAACGCGGTGACCGAGTTGGCGGGACTCTTCGAGAACAGCGTCCAGCCGATCGCCTGCGCGCCCGCGCGCACGGCAGCGCCCAGGCGGCGGTGACGCGCGTGCACTTCCGCGAGCCCCTCCTCGCGCATCATGGTGAGTGCTTCGCCCACGGCGAAGATCAGGCTCACGGCAGGTGTGAACGCGCTCTCGCCCGCGGGCAGGTTCTTGCGAGCCCTTCGCAGGTCCCAGTAGAAGCGCGGCAGGCGTTCGCCCTCGATGGCATCCAATGCCCACGGCGCCAGGCTCACGGTGGCGATGCCGGGCGGGGACATCAGGCCCTTCTGCGAACCCGTCACCACCACGTCCACGCCCCACTCGTCCTGCGGCAGCGGGTGCACGCCCAGGCTGGTGATGGCGTCCAGCGCCAGTCGCCGCCCGCGCGCGCGTGTGGCTCGCGCCAGCCCCTGCGCATCGTGCAGCGTTGCGGTGCTGGTCTCGGAGTGCGTGCCGAACACCGTGCTGATCGCGGCATCGGCGTCCAGTCGCTTCTCCACCTCGGCCACGGGAATCGCGTGTCCCCACGGCACGTCGATGATCTCATGCGGCACGCCGTACGCCTTGCAGATGTTGCCCCAGCGCTCGCCGAACTTGCCGCCCACCAGGCACAGTGCCTTCTTCCCAGGCTCCATCAGGTTCACCACGGTGGCTTCCATCGCACCGGTGCCCGAGGCCGCGAGCATCAGCACCTCACCCTGCGTCTGGTGCACCCAGCGCAGGTCCTCGCTCACGCGCTTGTACGTCTCGCGGAACACGTCGGTGCGATGGTGCGGCGGCACCTGCGACAGCGCGCGCAGGATTCGCACCGGGATCTCCACCGGCCCCGGCGTGAACAGGCGCGGGCGCGTGAACGTGGCGGTGCCGGTCACGGGCGGCGTGACGGTCATGGCGCTGCGTCTCCTCTCCTAGTGCGCGTAGGTCCCCGGCGGCTCGACAGGCGGGCTCGCGGGGGTCACTTCGGGGGTGCGATCGAGCGCGTGCTCGAGCACCTCGTCCATGGTCTCCACCGTGATGAACTTGAGTTCAGCGCGCACTTCCTCGGGCACCTCGCCCAGGTCCTTCTCGTTCGCGCGCGGCAGCAGCACCGTGCGCACGCCGGCCCGGCGCGCGGCCACCAGCTTCTCGGTCAGCCCGCCGATCGGCAGCACCGTGCCGCGCAGCGTGATCTCGCCGGTCATGGCCACATCGGATCGCGTGGGCACGCCCGTCAAGGCCGAGATGAGTGCGGTGGCCATGGTGATGCCGGCCGAGGGGCCGTCCTTGGGCATCGCGCCCTCGGGAACGTGCACGTGCACGTCGATGTCGCGGTGGAACCAGCGGTCGAGGCCCAGGTGCGTGGCGCGGGCGCGCGCGTACGACATCGCCGCCTGGCCCGACTCGCGCATCACGTCGCCCAGCTTGCCGGTGAGCAGTAGCTCGCCCTTGCCGGGCAGCACGCTCACCTCGATGGTCAGGAGCTCGCCGCCGGTCTCGGTCCAGGCCAGGCCGTTCGCCACGCCGACGCGCGAGCGGCGCTCGAGCAACGACTCCATGAAGCGGCGCGCCCCGAGCATCTCGGCCACCTGCGGCACATCGATCACCACGGGCGCGTCGAGCTTGCCCTCGGCCTTCCGGCGCGCGACCTTGCGGCAGAGCCCCGCCACCTCGCGCTCCAGGTTGCGTACGCCGGCCTCGCGCGTCCAGCCCTGCACCAGGTCGCGCAGCGCGCTGTCGGTCACCTCGACGTCGCCGGGCTTCAAGCCGGCCGCCGCGCGCTGCTTGGGCACGAGGAAGCGCTTGGCGATCTCCACCTTCTCGGTCTCCAGGTAGCCGGGCAGGCGGATGACCTCCATGCGGTCGGTCAACGCAGGCGGGATCGAACCGATGGAGTTCGCGGTGCAGATGAACATGACCTGCGACAGGTCGAAGTCCACCTCGAGATAGTGGTCGTTGAACGTGTGGTTCTGCTCGGGGTCCAGCACCTCGAGCAGCGCGCTCGAGGGGTCGCCACGCCAGTCCGCACCCAGCTTGTCGATCTCGTCCAGCAGGAACACGGGGTTCCTGGCACCGGCGCGTCGCAGGCTCTGGAGGATGCGCCCGGGCATGGAGCCGATGTAGGTGCGGCGGTGGCCGCGGATCTCGGCCTCGTCGCGCACGCCGCCCAACGCCACGCGCACGAAGCGACGGCCGAGTGCGCGTGCGATGGACTTGCCGAGCGAGGTCTTGCCCACACCGGGCGGGCCCACGAAGCACAGGATCGGTGCCTTGTTCTTGCCGGTGAGTTTCAACACCGACAGGTACTCGACCAACCGC
>JANNKI010000192.1:0-6410 GCA_031396225.1 bacterium
GCCACGTGCCGACGACGGGCCGGGCGGGCCCTCGGGCACGCTGGTCGTGGTGGCCTCGGCGGACTGAACCGCGCTTCGGTCGCAACCTTGCGGCGGAGGTGTAATCTGGCGCTCGCCATGCGCCTGTTCATCGCCGTGTTCCCGCCGCCCGACGTGCAGAAGGTCGCCTATCGCGCCGCCGATCCACTGCGGCCGGGGCGCGACGCCGTGGCGTGGGTGAAGCCTGAGCACCTGCACTACACGATGCGCTTCCTGGGTGACCTGGACGCCGCGGGCGCCACGCGCGCCGGCGAGGCCATGCGCGAGGCGGCCGCGGCGCGCGCGCGGTTCGGTGCGACGCTCGGCGGCCTGGGTGCGTTCCCCAGCGCCCGGCGTGCGCGCGTGTTGTGGCTCGGCATGCTGCAGGGGGACGAGCCCATGCGGCTCCTGGCGAGCGCGCTCGACCAGACGCTCGTGCGACACGGGTTCGAGCGCGCCGACGAAGCCTTCGAGCCGCACCTCACGCTGGGGCGCGTGCGTGTCGCCGGCGACTGGACCGCGAGGCTTCTGGATGCGCCCACCGTGGAGGCGCGCTTCCAGGTGGACAGGCTGCAGCTGGTGCAGAGCACGCTCGCGGCCGGGGGGTCGGTCTACGATACCGTGGCCGAGGCGCCGCTGGCCGGGTGAGATCGGCCTCGCACGGCCGTGGATAACGCTGTAACCTGTTGTCATCATTAGGCGGCAGGCCCCGGAAAATACCGCTTCCCGGTTACTGCTCAAATGTGTAGTATGCGCCTATCCCTGAGAGGGCAGCCTGCCGCTGGGGCCCCGGTCCCGCGGCGGCACCCGCATCCCCGCACTCGAGACGCAGCCCCTGCGAAGGAGACGCAGTCATGAACGTCACCCCACCGCCCAACGCCAAGGAACGGTCGAAGGCGCTCGACTTGGCCCTGCAACAGATCGAGAAGCAATTCGGCAAGGGCGCCATCATGAAGCTCGGCGAGGGCAACGCCGCTCCCGAGATCGAGACCATCTCGACCGGCTCCCTGGGCCTCGACCTGGCGCTCGGCGTGGGCGGCGTGCCGCGCGGGCGAATCATCGAGATCTACGGCCCCGAATCGAGCGGCAAGACGACGCTGGCGCTCACCATCATCGCCAACGCCCAGAAGCTCGGCGGCAATGCCGTGTTCATCGACGCCGAGCACGCGCTCGACTCGGGCTATGCCGCCAAGTTGGGCGTGGACATCGCCAACCTGCACGTGGCGCAGCCCGACACCGGCGAGGAAGCGCTCGAGATCTGCGACACGCTCGTGCGCTCGGCCGCCGTGGACATCGTGGTCATCGACTCGGTGGCGGCCCTGGTGCCACGTGCGGAGATCGAGGGCGAGATGGGCGATTCGCACGTGGGACTGCAAGCGCGCCTCATGTCGCAGGCGCTGCGCAAGCTCACGGGCTCCATCAACAAGAGCAACACCTGCGTGATCTTCATCAACCAGATCCGCATGCAGATCGGCGTGATGTTCGGCTGCTTCCACTACGACACGCGCGTCATGCTGGCCGACGGCACGTCCGAGAAGATCGGCAGGATCGTCAACCAGAAGCTGGCGGTCGAGGTGCTGTCGTGGAACGAGAAGACGCGCGCCATCGAACCGCGCCCGGTCGTGAACTGGTTCGACAACGGGCCGGCCGAGCACTTCATCCAGTTCGAGGTCGAGGGCGGGCCCTCGGGCCGCCGCTGTTTCGCGGCGACGCCCAACCACACCATCTACACGCCGGACGGCGAGGTGTCGGCCGAGGAACTCGAAGTGGGTTCCGAGGTATTGGTGTCGGTCGAAGACCATGCGCTGACCGATGACCAGTTGCAGCTCGTCCTGGGTGGCAGTCTCGGTGACGGCTCGCTTCGCAAGGTGAGCACGCACAACGCCTCGTTCCGCGTGGACCACGGGCCCAAGCAGGGCGATTACCTGCGTTGGAAGCACGAGATGCTCGCGCCGCTGGCGGGCCGCATCGCGCCCATGGGGAAGGGCGAGGGATTCGACACCATCGGCATGCCGTCGCTCGCGGAACTCCGCTCGCAGCTCTACGCCGACGATGGCGAGCGCCCGGTTTCCACGGCAGTGCTCGAGCAGATCGACGCCCGCGGGCTGGCGGTCTGGTACGGCGATGATGGCTCGTTCGCCGGCTCGTTCGAGCGCCGGGGCAACGGCAAGGCCGTGCTCTACAACAAGAGCCTGAAGGTCGAGGCGCGGGAACGCGTGGCGGCCTCGCTGGAGCGAATGGGCATCGGGCGGCCCCGGGACGACGGCCGCGGGTTCTGGTTCGATTCCGAGCAGACGAGCCGGCTGCACGCGCTCATTGCTCCCTACGTGCACCCGTCGATCCAATACAAGCTCCATCCGTCGCAGCGGGGCCGGTTCGCCTGGCAGCCACAGATGGGCAACGTGGCCCTGAGCGGCACGGACCTCGGTTCGCGCCGCGTGCTCCGCGCAGTGCCCGCCAAGGTGACGAAGAAGTACATCAAGCCGCAGACTCGCTCGATGCACCGCTTCGACATCGAGGTCGAAGGCAATCACACCTACCTGGCCGATGGCGTTGTGGTGCACAACTCGCCGGAAACCACGGCCGGCGGGCGCGCGCTCAAGTTCTATGCGTCGGTCCGTCTCGACATCCGCCGCATCCAGACGCTCAAGGACGGCGAGACCGCGGTGGGTAATCGCACCAAGGTGAAGGTGGTCAAGAACAAGGTCGCCGCGCCGTTCCGCGAGGCCGAGTTCGACATCCTCTATAACCAGGGCATCTCGCGCGAAGGCGAGTTGATCGACATCGCGGTGGACAAGGGCATCATCAACAAGGCCGGCACGTGGTTCAGCTTCGGAGAGGAGCGCCTCGGGCAAGGCCGTGAGAACACGCGGCTGTTCCTGCGCGAGCACGAGGACATCCGCGCGAAGATCGAGGCCAGGGTGCTGCCGATGCTGGGGCTCCGGCCGCCTGTCCCCAACGGCGCCACGGCGAACGGTTCCGCGCCCGCGCCGGGTGTGGCAGCCGCCAAGCCCGCGGTGGTGCCGAGCCTGGCCGACCGGCGGAAGTAACGCGGAATCCGATCGGGGGCGGTGGAGGCACCGCCCCCAATCGCGAGCCAGCCCCCGCTGGAGGGCACGTGCCCGAACTCAATCAAGGGGCCTTGACGCTTCTCGTTACGCTGCTGCCAGGCTTTCTCGCGCTGCGTGTCCGAGCCTTCTTCATGCCGGCGAGAGAACGGGACCTGTTCGAGCGGGTGGCTGAAGTCGTCGCGTTCTCGCTCTCTGCATACTTGCTCGTAAGCGTTTCTCTCCGGCTGGACGGGCGACCAGGCTGGATGCTGCTGCCGGGGGAGAACCCGGATCTTGTCCGAGGCGCTGTCGAGTTCCAATTGGGTAGATACCTGCGGGCGCTGGTAGTCGTATCGGCCTTGCTCGGAGCTGCTGTCGGAGTGATCGAAGCACATGACTTTCACTACAAGTTAGCGCGACTCTTTGGACTCACGGACCGCTCAGGAACCCACGACGCCTGGCAAGAGGCGTTTTCAAAGAACCGCACAGAGTGGGTACTCGTGCATCTTGCGGACGGTCGCCGGCTGCGCGGTTGGCCGGTGTTATGCTCGGAACACGGGAGCCGGCCCTCGCTGTTCTTGAGTTCCGCGGCCTGGATTCGCGAGGATGGCGTGAGCGTGCCGATCCCCGGACCTGGTGTCCTGGTCACCGAGCAAGCGGAGGTCAGGTATGCGGAGTTCCTGTCGCGTTGACGTGGAGGTGAGCCGTGGGAAAGCCCAAGACAGACCCGAGCAGCAAGCAATGGCCGACGCCTGAGATGCTCGAGATGGCGCGTCGTTTCCGGACCGTGGGTCCACCCCCATCCGGTCCACCCCCTGAGCCCACACCACACCCGGATTTCCCGCTCAAGCACAAACGGAAGGAGGAAGGTGAGGAGTCGTGACGAGTCGGGTGGTGGACGCTCGCCGGGGGCCACAGTGAGCCCGACCGACCCCGCCTCCTGCCGCGAAGCCGCGCTCAAGCTGCTCGAGCGCACGCGCCGTACGCGCACGGACCTGGCGCGCCGGCTGAAAGACAAGGGCCACGCGCCGACCACGGTCGCGGACGTGCTCGACCGACTCGTCGAGGTGGGACTGGTGGACGACGCCGAGTTCGCGCGCGCCTGGCTTGCGGGTCGCTGGGGGCGCAGGCCCTCGGGCTGGCGTCGCTTGCAACAGGAGCTGCGCGCCAAGGGCGTCTCCGACGACGACATCGAGCGCGCGCGAGCGCAACTCACCGAACGTGGGAGCGCTCCCGACGAGGTGGAGAGTGCCGCCCGGCTGGTGGCGAAGGCGCGCAGGCGCTACGCCAAGCTCGAACCGCACGTCCAGCGCCAGCGGCTCTACGCGCTGCTTGCCCGGCGCGGCTTTGGGAGCGACACGATCCGGCGTGCGCTGGAGCTGCGCGAGCCCCTGGAGAGCGGCGCCGAGGGCTGATCAGTTCCCGTCGCCGATTCCCCAACGGAAGCCGAGTTCCGCAAGCTCGTGCCCGAGCCAGTCACGCTCGCAATGGCCGCCACATCTAGAGTGCAGACGATCGGCCAGGTCGATCGACTCCCGCGCGTGACCCATTCCCAAAGGATCGTGGCCCACATGCAGGATCAGTCCGGTCAATCCTGCTGCCCGCGCGGAAAGGATCTGGAGCGCGAGCATGAGCGTGCGGTTTCCGCCGAACACGCCGCAGCCCCAGAGACCGGAATGCACCCACGTCTGCTCGGATCCGCGTCCGAGAGCTTCGGACTCCTTGCGCGCCGCGGCGAACGCGGTCCACGCCGTGGTCAGGATGCGGCGGAGCTCCGTCGCGCGATAAGCGCCACGGCCCCCGAATGGCGCCGCCATGGCGATGATGTTGCTCAGCCCCGGCGGTTCGAGGCGCGCCGCGGCGCGATGGACCACCGTGAGGGGCGCTTGCGCGAAGAGGCCGCCATAGAGCCCGTGCGGACGCCCCGAGCTTGCGTCGGGTCGCGTGTCCAGGCGGATGCGTCGCTCCACGCCGGACACGAGGATCGGCGTTGGGTGATCCGCTCCCTCGGTCATCGCCGAGAGTCCGACGGCGAGAAGGCCCTCGCGGACACATCCTAGCAGGGGATGCTGCACCACCTGCATCTCGTCTTGTGCCAGGAGTCCGCTGCCATACGCACCGAAGAGCTGTGGATCCGCGAAGTTGACGTGCCACTCGATCCCGCTGCCAACTCCACTCACCGGCTCGTAATCATAGAAGTCCGCCCGCACCTCGAGCTGTGTTCGCTCGGAGAACTCGATGTCGCGATCCTCGATGGGCGGCCATCGCGAAACGCGGATCTCACGCGCGGGGGCCCGACCGTCCGGATAGGCCAGCTCGAAAAGCGCCGCCTTGTGCGGATGATGGAATCGGGGTGGGTGGCGGGTGAGCAGCTCGTGGCTGTCGAACGCGATTCGATAGTGGGGTTCGAACATCTCCCTCTCCGATGGCACGATTCGCAGGAGTCTATCAGCGTGCGCGCGGAGATCTCCCCCCGCGAGGCCCCCCGGCTCGCGTGCCTTGCCTGCGCGGGCCGGCTCCAGTCCGTGCCGCGCCCTCCCCGTACCCGCTGCCCCGGCCTGACGACGCCCGCGCCTTTCCGCTATCTTCCCGCGGCCTGCACCCTGTACCTGCCCGGCGACCGCGGCCTGCCCGCGGCGGGGGCGCGATTCAGCCCGGAGACCGGATGTCCCCGACCCGTACGCTCAAGACCGGCGCCGAGCTCCGCCGCGCCTTCCTCGACTTCTTCGTCCGGCACGGCCATACCGAGGTGCCGTCGTCGCCGCTGGTGCCGCATGGCGACCCGACGCTCATGTTCACCACCGCGGGCATGGTGCAGTTCAAGGGCTATTACTCGGCCACCGGCGACGTGCCGTACACGCGCGCGACCTCGGTGCAGAAGTGCCTGCGGCTCACCGACCTCGACAATGTAGGGCTCACGCCTCGGCACGACACGTTCTTCGAGATGCTGGGCAACTTCTCGTTCGGCCCGCGCGCCAAGGGCGCCTACTTCAAGGAAGCGGCCACGGCCTACGCCTGGGAGTTCATCACCCAGGTCCTGGGGCTGCCGAAAGAACGCCTGTACGTCTCGATCTTCGAGGGCGAAGGCAAGCTGCCGCGTGACGACGAGGCCGCGGCGCTCTGGAAGAAGCTGGGACTCCCGGCCGACCACCTGGTCGCACTCGGCCGCAAGGACAATTTCTGGGGCCCGGCCGGCGGTGCCGGCGCGTGCGGGCCGTGCAGCGAGATCTACTTCGACCTGGGCGAGAAGCGCCCGGACTATCTCGCGAAGGACGCGTTCTGGGGCGAGTCGCCGGGCGACGCGGGTGACCGCTACATGGAGTTCTGGAACCTCGTGTTCCC
>JANNKI010000363.1:0-2627 GCA_031396225.1 bacterium
CCCGGCGCTCGCCGGGCCGCTCGGGCGTTGGACCGACCACTCGCGCAGCCTGCTCCAGGGCGGCGTGAGCGTCACCAGCTTCCTGTGGGGTGGCTTCTTCTATGTCTTCATGTACCTGGTCGGGTGGCTGCTGCTCCACGACCTGGCTCCCGGAGAGTCGGCCGCACTGCTGCTCGGACTTCCCGTCATCCCGCTGCTCGGCAACCTGCCCGTCGCACTCGGGGGCCTGGGCCTTCGCGAGCAGGTGAGCGCGGCCGTGTTCGGCCAGTTCGGCGCCGGCGCCGCCACCGGAGCGGCGTTCTCCCTGCTGCTGTTCAGCGTCATGACGCTGCTGCCTGCGCTGCTGGGATTCCTGGCCGCGAGCGTGTGGGGCGCACGCACGCCGCACGCCCCGGGAAAGCGATCGTGAACGCCAGTCGCCGGCCGTGGTGGCGTATCCTGGGCGCGCCAGCGACCTGGATCGTGCTGGGCATGTTCGTGCGCCTCGCCCACGTGGCCGCGCTCGGAAACCAGTACTACTTCGGGGACACGCCCGAGTACGAGCAGGTCGCACTTCGCATCCTGCACGGCGTGAGCCTCGGCGAGGCGAGCCCGCGCGCGCCGGCCTACCCGCTGTTGCTGGCGTTCTCGTTCTGGATCGGCGGCGAAGAGAACTTCCTGGTGGCGAGACTGCTGCAGTTGGCGCTCGCGTGCATCCATATGGTGCTCGTGGTGCGGCTCGCCACACGGCTCGGCGGCCGTGCGGCCGGCGCGTTCGCCGCGCCCCTGATCGCGCTCACGCCGACGCTCGTGTTCGTGGCCGGACTGCTCTACCCCACGATGCTCTACACCACGCTGCTCACCGCGCTCACGCTCGTGGCCTGGGACCTGGCGGAGCGGCCGAGCGCCGCCTGCGGGATCGCGCTGGGGGTGCTGGTCGTCCTCGGCTGGCTCACCGATATGGTGATCCTGGCCCCGGCACTCGCGATCGGGGTGTGGCTCCTGGCGAGCCTGCGCCGGAACCGCGCCGGGCTCGCGCGCGGCGTGCTCGTGGCGGGACTCACGACCGTGGCGCTCGCCGCGCCCTACATGCATTACCTGCGCGTGCGCGGGACCGACCGGGTGTTCATGGGCAAGGCCCAGGCGGTGCTCCACTTCGCGCGAACGGACACGGACATCTCGCGTCCGCGCTGGATCCGAGGGCCGTCCGGGGTCCCGTTCACCCCGCTCTCCCCGGGCGGGTTCGTGTCGCGGGAGTGGGGCCTGTTCCGCGACAGGCCCGCGGCGTACGTGCACGACTACGTGTTCGAGTTGTTCCACTTCTTCCAGCCGCTCCCCGATCGCGTCACGTCTCGCAATCGCTTCAACACCCCGCTCGTGTTGTGGGTGGGCGCGGCGTGGTTCGCCGTGCTCCTGCCGCTGACGCTGCTCGGGATGTGGCGCGGGGCCGCCCCGCTCCGAGGCCGCCTGCTGGTGGCCGCGGTGGTGCTCTCGACCGCGGCGTTTTACGCCCTGTTCTTCACGCAGGCGCGCTATCGCATCCCGGTCGTGCCGCAGATGGTGGTGTTGGCCTCGCTCGGCCTGGCGGGCGCGTTCCCGCGGCTCGCGCGCTTGCTCGGAGACCCCTCCTCCGACGGCGACGGCGCCGAACCATGAGGCTCGCGCGCGGCGTCTGGGGGGTGGCGGGGACGTTCGCGCTGGGGCTGGCGGGGCTGTTCGTGCGAGGCCCGATCGGGGACGTGGCGGGATTCGTCTGGCTCGGCGTGTTCCCCGGGCTCGCGCTGGCTCGGCTGTTCATGCCCGGCGCCGCCACCGCCACGCGCTGGACGCTCGGCTTGGCGCTCGCACCGCTGGCCGCGGCCGTGGCCGGGTGGGCGCTGCTCCAGGCCGGCCAGCCGCTTCAGACCGCGGCCCGGCTGGTCGCCATGGGCAGCTGGCTCCTGTTCGCGAGCGGCGAGGCGCGGGGGCCCGTGGGCGCGAGTGCGTCCGACGACGACGCCCCCGGGGACCGGCGCGCGTGGGGCTGGGCGATCGCGGCTGCGGCGTTCGTGGCGATCCCGCTCGTCAGTTCGGAGTGGCTGCGCGTGCGCAGTGACACCTGGGTGCACGCCGGGATCGTCTGGGAGATCGCCGAGCGCGGGATCCCGCCGCAGGATCCGCGCTTCGCCGGGCTGCCGCTCAACTACGTGTGGTTCTACAACCTGTTCATCGCGCTCGCCGGCGCCATCCGGCCCGAACCCACACCTTTCACGACCATGGCGACTGCGAACGTGTGTTGGATGGGCGCGCAAGTGTGGCTGGGCTGGCAGCTGGCGTGGACGGTGTGGCGAGACCGCGGCGCGGCGCGTGCCGCGGTGCCGTTGCTGCTCACGGGATTGAACGCAGGGGCCTTGCTGCTATGGCCACTGTGGCTCCTGCGCGCGCTGCGAGGCGAAGTGCAGGGCACCGCGGAAGTGGGACGCATCCTCGCGAACGCGCGCTGGGATCGCGTGGACGTTCTGCACCAGCTCTCTGCGCCGTTCGCCTGGATGGTGAACTCGTGGGACAAATACGTGGTGGGCACCGCACTCGGCTACGCCTACCTGCTGCTGCTCGTCTCGCTCTGGGCCGGCGCGCGCTGGCTCACGGACTCGCGCGAGTCGAGGCCC
>JANNKI010000455.1:0-1888 GCA_031396225.1 bacterium
AGGTACGGAGGCCGCCATGTCCGCTCGCACGTGTCCCTTCGTCGCGCTTGCTCGCCTCGTCGCTTCGCTCGTCGTGGCCGCCGCGATGCCCGTTCGCGTCGAGGCGCAGCCGCCACCCGTGGCGCATCACCGCGGCCAGTGGACGACGGCGGCCGCGTGGCCGAGCCGTGTGAGTCCCGGCGATAGCGTGCAGGCGGTGCACATGGCGCTGGTGCGAGGCGACACGCTGTTCGCATGGCCGCACAGTCAGGTGCTGGCGTGGTCGAACTGGGGCCCGGGGAAGCCCGGCGGTGGGCTCTGGGCGTGGCGTCCCACGACCGACCTGCCGGCGCAGGCGGCCTCCAACCTGACCCAGATCACGAGCGTCGAGACGCCACCCTACGACATCTTCTGTGCGGGGCATGCCGCGCTGCCGGACGGCGACCTGCTGGTGGTCAGTGGCACGGAGCGGGGGAAGACCGGCGAGAAGCGGAGCGCACGCTTCGACGCCGCGAGCCGGACGTGGCTCTCAGCCCCGATGATCTCTGGGCGCTGGTATGCGAACGCCACAGTCATGGGTCGGCTCGACCTGGGGGGTGGGACGATCGCCTACGGCCGGGTGCTGGCCACCGCGGGAAACAAGTACGACCACATGGTGCTGTTTGGAGGCCGGCACGTCAACGGCGGGACGCTCGTGAACAACGTGGAGCGCTACGCGATCACCAATGTGGGCCTCTGGGACCCAGCGCTCACCGACCCCACGCCCGGCCCCGGCGGTCCCCCTTGGCCCGACCCGCGCGAGTCGCACACGCTGGCGGACCAGATCCAGGGACCCTGCTACCTGTTCGGCGGGAAGGACGCGGTGAGAACCCGCCGCGACGTCTGGCAGCTCATCCGCGAGGACACCGACCTGAAAGAATCGTACCGGTGGGAGGAGCTGATTCCGACAAGTGACCCCACAACTGGACCTCCTCCGACTCGATGGCGGCACGCGGCGGTCGCGGCCACGCCGAACATCCAGAACCCCAAGCAAGACACCTCGGCGATGTACGTGCATGGAGGCGAGAACACCGAGGGACCCTCGCCCGTCACGCTGGGAGACCTGTGGAAGCTAGAATGGAAGCCTGCCACCCAGGAATGGCGGTGGACGGAACTCGCCGTCACAGCTCCGGATCCCTCGCACATCCCGACCGCGCGCTCGGGCCACAGCGCGATCTGGGACAAGCCTAACCAGCGCATGATCCTCTACGGCGGGCAGGACCCGGGCGGGACCATCACCGACGCGAACGTCTATGTGCTCAAATTCCCGGACGGCGTGCCGACGTGGAAGCGCGCGACGCCGACGCCGGGCAGTCGCGTCCCTTACGCGCGGACGCGGCACGCGATGGCCGCAGACCTCACCACCACCGGGTCCGCCAACGGGATCGTCTTCGGCGGACTGAGGGCGAGCGGCCTTTCCGACTCGCTGTGGGAGTTCACGGTGGACGCGCTGGACCGCGTCACCTGGACCCCGTGGCCGCACAACGTCCCGGCACCGGCCGCCCGGACCGGCGGTTCGGTCATCCTCTACGAACTGCACCCGCGCTCGTTCGTCCTGGTGGGCGGCGAACTGGCCGGTGGCGCGGTGGACTCGACCGTGTGGGAGTTCCGCCGCGACACGAACTCGTGGTCCCAGCATCCGGCGCTCGGGCGCGCCCTCACCGGCCACATGGCGTTCCGCGACTATCGGATCCTGACCGAACTCCAGCCGGAGATCTACAACCCGGACAACAACACCTGGTCGCCGTTCGGCCTGACCAAGAAGCGCCAGAGCTACCACATGATCTTCCACGCCTCGGACGGCAAGCTCTATAGCCCGGGTCCCAACTTCTCGCTCAAGGATTCGACGTGGCGATTCGCGCCCGACCCC
>JANNKI010000483.1:0-2338 GCA_031396225.1 bacterium
CTTGTCGCTGCTGCGGCGCAAGGGCGGTGAGCGCGGCAGTCACGTCCTTCTTGAGCATGCGGCGTGCGTAGCCGGTGGCCGGGTCCGGCGACTGCGGCGCGGGTTCGGTGGCGGCCTCCTCGGCGGCGGCGGTCTCGGCGCGTCGCCGCGAGCCTAGACTCCGCACGCGGTCGAGCGCACGGCTTCGCGCGATCGTCACGAGCCATGCTCCCACCGCGCCTCGGGCGGGGTCATAGGTCGCAGCGGTCCGCCACGCCTGCATCCAGGTGTCCTGCAACACTTCCTCCGCGTCAGCCCCGGCTCCGACGATGCGCGCCGCGAGCGAGTAGAGCAGGTCGCTGTAGCGGTCATACAGCTCGGCGAGCGCGCCGGAGTCCCGGGCCGCCAGCCGTTCAAGGCAGCGGCGATCCCGGTCGAATTCGGTCACGTGCGGCTCCCGTGCAAGTCATCCATCAATCGGGTTACGTGGCGAACCGGAGATCGGACCAACAGATCCTCGAAGGCTCGGTGGGACGGGGCGCTACGACGGTGAGGCACCATAGGAGAGGCCGACGGTCGCCGACAAGCCGCTGGCCCTGGGTTTGTGCCCACGCTGGACGCTTGCGGTCGGGGGGCCTTCAGCGCCGGGGCGAGATCCCGAGGGCCCTGAGCTTCTGGTAGAACGTGCTGCGCGGGATACCCAGCCGGTTCGCCGCGCGCTCCACGTGCTGCTCCTCGTCCAGCACCCTCTGGATGAAGGCGCGCTCCAGCTGTTCGAGCGTGTCACCGTCGAGGTCGGCGTCCCGGACCCCCACGGGCAGGATGGCGAGGGCCAGGTGCCGGGGTTCGATCGGATCGGGGCCGGCGGCGAGGATCGCGCGTTCGAGCTCGTTCCTCAGTTCGCGCAGGTTCCCCGGCCAGGCATGGTCCACGAGCAGCTGCTCGGCCTCGGGCGTGATCGCGGGCTCGGGCAGTCCCAGGTCCTGCGCCAGCGAGCACATGATGCGGCGCGCCAGCGCGGGGACGTCGGCGCTCCGGCGTCGGAGCGCGGGCACCCGCACCGACAGCACGCCGATCCGGTAGTAGAGGTCCTCGCGGAATCGGCCGTCGCGCACGAGTTGCAGCAGGTTCTGGTGCGTGGCCGCGATGATGCGCACGTCGGACTCCCGCTCGCGCGTCTCGCCGATGCGCCGGAAGCGCTTCTCCTCGATGACCTTGAGCAACTTGGCCTGGATGGGCGGGTCCATGTCGCCGATCTCGTCCAGGAAGAGCGTGCCATGGTCCGCCACCTCGATCAGCCCGGGCTTCGCCGTGATCGCTCCGGTGAACGCGCCACGCTCGTGGCCAAAGAGCTCCGAGTCCATGAGCTCGCGCGAGAACCCGGCGCAGTTGAGGTCGATGAACGCCTCTCGGCGACGCGGGCCGTGCCGATGGAGCCAGGCGGCCAGCACGCCCTTGCCGGATCCGGTTTCGCCCTCGATGAGGACAGGGCTCTCCGAGGCGAGTGCCTTACGGGCCTGTTCCCTGAGCTCGCGGATGGCCGCACTCTCACCCACGAATGGATCGAGCGCCCCCCGTTTCCTTCCGCCCCTCCGCGCGGAGCCGTGGATGCCGCGAGGGGTGGAGAACAGGCTCTCGACCGCTCGCAACGATCCGGGGACTTCGGCGGCCGCGTTGTCGCCGGCCGCAGCGGCCGCCCCGTCGGCGCCGGCAGGCAGGCTCACCACGGGCACCGCCGGGAGCTCCTCGCTCAGCTGAGTCATCCAGTCCTCGTGCTCCGAGGAGCCGAACGCGTGCTCCGCGATCAGCATCTGGGGTGGCCGGCGTCGCACGTGATCCAACAGCTCGATCGCGGTCTCGGCGACGGTGACGTCGTAGCCGCGCGAGACGAGCCACGCGACCACCTGGTCACGCGTGACGGACGCCACCATGCCGAGCACGACGGAGGGCGGGTTCACGCGGGCTGGCGTCCTCGCGCCCCGAGCGGACGCCGGGGCCCCGGCGACGTCCGATCCCCGGCACGCTCAGCGCGAGACGGCACGACGCACGCCTTTCAACGCGACGCGAAGCTTGTCGAGAGTGTCGTGCAGCGAGGCCAGCAGCCGACCACTCGCCACGTCCGCGAGCAGGTCGTCGGGGCCGCCGACCGCGAGTCGCGCCGGCCCCACTCCGTCCAACTCCGACACCGGCCTGCCCTCGAGTCGTTCCGCATAGGCCAACAACAGACGTTGCACGAACATCGGCAGACCACCGGGATCGTCCACGAACAGCGTGCCTCCGGCGCAGTCGAGCGAGGGTTCGACATCGTCCTGACCGAGCCAGCCGTGCAGCGAGCAGAGGAGCCGGTCGTGGTCGCGCG
>JANNKI010000509.1:0-1543 GCA_031396225.1 bacterium
TGGCCTACGTCCGTGCCCTTCAGCTCAGCCAGCACGCGCCCATGGCGGGGCTGCCGGCGCGCACGCAGGAGCTGGTGAGGGCGGGCCCGCGCCCATGAGCACGCCCGCTTTTGCCGTCCCCCCCGCCCTCGACCGCATCCGCCGCACGGCGCTCCTCGTCGGCGTGGCGGGGATGCTGGTCAGCCTGTTGGGCGGCGCTTTGGACCCGACCCAGTTCTTCCGCTCCTATCTTTTCGCGTTCCTCTTCTGGACCGGGATCGGGCTCGGATGCCTGTCGATCCTGATGATCCACCACCTGTCCGGCGGGATTTGGGGCCTCGCCATCCGCCGCCTGCTCGAGGCCGGGACCCGCACGCTCAAGGTGTCCGCGCTGCTGTTCATCCCACTCCTGTTTGGCCTCTCGCGGATCTACCTGTGGGCGCAGCCGGAGCTCGTCGCGCACGATCCGATCCTGCAGGCGAAGCAGCCCTACCTGAACGTGCCCTTCTTCGTCGGGCGCGCCTTGTTCTACTTCCTCGCCTGGACGGCGCTCGCCCACTTCCTGAGCAAGTGGTCCCTCGAGCTGGACGGGCACCGCGAGAGCCTGCACATCTCGCGGCGCCTGAGCAGCCTCGCCGGGCCGGGCCTCGTGATCATGGGCCTGACGATCACGTTCTCCTCCGTCGACTGGGCGATGTCCCTCGACCCGCATTGGTTCTCGACCGTCTACGGCCTGCTGTTCATGGTGGGGCAGGTGCTCTCGGCCATGGCGCTCGTGATAGTGGCCCTCGCGCTGTTCGGCCACCACAAGCCGCTGGTCGACGTGGCGCGGCCGTCCGTCGTCCACGACCTCGGCAAGCTGATGCTGGCCTTCATCATGTTGTGGGCGTACCTCAACCTCTCGCAGTTCCTGATCATCTGGTCGGGCAACCTGCCGGAGGAGATCCCCTGGTACCTCCGGCGGCTGCAAGGCGGGTGGCAGTACCTCGCGCTGATCCTCGTCGTCTTCCACTTCGTGCTGCCCTTCCTGCTCCTGCTCTCGCGCGACCTCAAGCGCGACGCGCGGCTTTTGGCGCTGGTCGCGGCCGGAGTCCTGGTGGTGCGGCTGGTCGACCTGTTCTGGCTGGTCGCCCCGAACCTCCAGGGCGGGCACGGGGAGCACGCGCACCACGGACTGTCGGTGCACTGGCTGGTCTTCGCCGCCCCCATCGGCATGGGCGGGTTGTGGATCGCCGCGTTCGCGCGCGAGCTCGCGGGCCGGCCGCTGTTAGCGCTGGGCGAGCCGGAGCTGACCGAGTTCATCGACATGCCCGTGCACGCAGGACACTGAGATGGACCTGGACAAGAAGACGCCCGCGGAGGCGATGGGCGGACACGCGGCGCCCGCTCCCGTGCCCGTGATCCCGCCCGGCGCCATCGCGTACGAGAATAAAAAGCTTAAACCGGCTTCTAAAAGTATGGCCGAAGCAAAGTTAGAAGAAGCTACAACGAGTATCGGCCCGGCAATGTTGGGCAAAATATGTTTTATAATAATCCGGCTATCACGAAATCCTAAAGCACGAGC
>JANNKI010000542.1:0-6336 GCA_031396225.1 bacterium
CACGCACCACGCGGGCATGGAGCGAGGCGAAACGCGAACTCGACGCCATGCGTGCACGGCGGGCGGGCGCCGGACGCGACGGCGTCCCGCCTCCCGCGACCGCGCCACCGACTCGGGCGCCCGCGACATCGCCGCGGATCAAGCCGTCCCCGGATTCGAGCGATAGCCTCGCCACGGAGACGGCTGCGGACTCCCTGAAGCGCAAACGCGCCTGGCGGCCCGGCGCCCCGCGACCGCCGCGGCGGGATCCGCGCTGACCCGCGAAGCGGCCGAACCCACCGCCCGGCTCAAGGCGCGCGCGCTCGAGTTGGGCTTCGACGCGGTGGGCGTGGCCCGCGTCGCCCCGCTCGAGGCGCAGGCCCACTACGAAGCCTGGCTCGCCGCAGGTCGCCACGGGGACATGCACTGGCTGGCGTCTGAAAAGCATCGTGCTCGTCGCGCCGACCCGGACCGGCTCGTGCCGGGAATCCGCTCGGTCGTGTGTGTGGCACTCTGTCATCCGCCCGACCGCGACCTGGCGCGCGACGACCGCGTGGGACACATCGCTCGCTACGCGGCGGGCGAGGACTACCACCGCATCATGAGGGACAAGCTGCTGGCGCTCGAGCGCTGGATCCAGGACGAGCTGTTCCCCGGCTCGGGTCCGCTCTGGTACGCCGACACGGGTGCGATCCTCGAACGCGGCTGGGCCGAGCGCGCGGGACTCGGCTGGGTGGGCAAGCACTCGGGAGTGCTCTCGGAAACACTCGGCTCGTGGTTCCTGCTGGGCGAAGTGCTCGTGGACCGCGAACTCGTGCCCGACGCGCCCGTGCCCGAGCGCTGCGGCACGTGCGCGCGCTGCCTCGAGGGCTGCCCCACCGGCGCGATCGTCGCGCCCTACCAGGTGGACGCGCGCCGGTGCATCTCGTACCTGACCATCGAGCTCAAAGGTCCGATCCCACGCGAACTGCGGTCGCTCGTGGGCGACTGGGTGTTCGGCTGCGACGTGTGCCAGGAGGTCTGTCCGTGGAACCGGTTCGCCCCGCCCGCGCGCGAAGCACGGCTGCACGCCGCAACGCTCGACGGTTGGACGCTCGAGCGATTCCTCACACTCGATGCGGTCACGTTCCTCGAACTTTTCGCCACGAGCCCCATCCGGCGGGCCGATCGGGCCGGCTTCGTGCGCAATGTGTGCGTGGCGATGGGGAATCGCGCCGAGTCACGCTACGCGCAGCCGCTCGAACGCTCGCTCGCCAGCGACCCTGACGCGTTGGTGCGCGGCCACGCGGCGTGGGCGCTGGGTCGTGTGGCGGCGACGCTGCCCGCCCGGGCACCCGAGCGGAGGCGTGCGTTCGATGCGCTCTCCGCGGCGGCCCGTGCCGACGCAGACGAATGGGTGCGCGAAGAGGCCCGACTCGCGGCAAGTCCGCCGGACTGAGGCCGCACCTGTGTCAGCCCCCCGCGAGCGGGTGGCCCTTGACCCACTCCGAGCCGCCCTCGGCGAAGAACTCCTTTTTCCAGATGGGCACGCTGCGCTTGAGTTCGTCCATGACCCAGCGAGCGGCGTCGAACGCCGCGGCGCGGTGCGCGGCGCTCACCACGACCGCCACGCTCGCCTCGCTCACCGGCACCTCGCCCAGCCGATGGACGATCGCGCAGTGCGTGAGCCCGAACCGCTCTCGCGCCGTGCCCTCGAGTGCCGTGAGCATCTCGAGCGCCATGCGCTCGTAAGCCTCGTACTCGAGCCGCAGGACGCGGCGGCCCTCGTGATGGTCGCGCGTGGTGCCCAGGAACAGGTTTACGGCGCCGCACGCGGGATGCGCCGCCGCGGCGAGCAGTGGCGCCGGGTCGATGGGACCGCGCGTGAGGTCAGCCATGGCGGGCGATCCGTTGCGTCGGCGCGCGTCGTGCCGGGCGTGCGCTCGTGGCGCGGGCCGTCGGGGCGCGCCCGAACGTTCGCCGCAGGATGGGCCGCGTGGGCGAGCGACGGGCGATCTCGCGGAAGCCCGCGCGACGGAACGTGGACTCGAACCCGGTCCACACGAACGCCGCGGGCTGGCGCTCGCCGCGATTCACGCTGGGGTAGCCCTCGAGGGCTCCCGCGCCGTGCTTCGCCGCGAACGCCGCGGCGGCTTCGAGCAGCGCGCCGGAGAGCCCCGCGCCCCGGTGGGACGCCTTCACGTAGAAGCACGGCGCCGACCACACGCGCTCGCCCTCGACCGGAGCCAGCACGCGCGAGTTGGCGAGACGCGCGTATTCCTCGCGCGGGGCCACCGCCACCCACGCCACGGGCTCATCGCCGGCGTACGCGAGGAGTCCCGGTGGGCGCTTCGCCACGCGCGCGCGCAATGCTCGACGATTGCCGTCGCCCTTCCCGCGCATGAACTCGGCGAGCGACAGCCGCATGTACATGCACCAGCAACCGGCGCACGCGCCCCTGGGACCGAACAACCGTTCGAGGTCGGGCCAGCGCGCCGGTGTCACGGGGACGATACGCCAGCTCTCGCTCCCGGTGCGTGCACGCGCTGGCGCACGGGTGGTCACGTCAGCCTCCGCTCACCGGAGGCAGGAGCGCCAGCTCGCAACCGGCGGTGAGCGGATCGCCGATCCGCGCCAGCGTACCGTCCACCGCGACCGCCAGGTGCGGACGGAGTTCCCCCAATGCAGGGTAGGCGTGCTCGAGCGCCGTGAGCGCGTCGGACACGAGACTGCCCTCGGGCAACTCGAGCCGCGCGAGACCACTGCCCACTCGCTCGCGCGCCTGGGCGAACAACCTCACCTCGATCCGCATGGTTGGACCTCCGGGAACGAGCGCCTATGCTCGCCCGACGATGGAAACGAATCAAGACGAACCACGAGACGTCGGAGCCGGCGCGCTCCCGGACCCCGAGCCGCCCTCCGCTTTCAGGGCGGCGGAGCCACAGCTGGCGACCGACGCGCCGCAGCCGCGGGAGGAGGCGCAAGCGCGCGCCGCTGCGGTGCACGCGGCCGAAACCGTCGCCGGCACCGCGCGCCGGGGACTGCTCCGCTGGACGGTGTTCGTGTTCGCGGGCGCGCTCGTCGGGCTGGTGTTCGGCCGCCCCGACGTCGCGCTGTTCCTGTCCGTCGCCGCGATGTTCGCACTCGCGCAATCGTGGGACGTGCGCGACCGCGCGCGGACCGGCGACCCATGGAGCGACGCCGCACTCGAGCCCGGCGACGTGGGGCGCGCGCTCCGCCTGGTGGTGCCCCTGCTTGCGCCCATGGCCGGCGCAGCCGGATACGCGCTGCTGGCCGTCTACGCCCGATCGCTCCCGCCCACCGCGGCGAGCGTGGCCGCCATGCAGTGGTGCATCGCGGCAGGGGCCGTGAGCCTGTTGCTCGCATTCCGCCCGGTGGCGCAACTCGTGGCCAATGCGTTCATGCGCGGCACACCGCCCGCCTTCACCACGCGCCTCACCGCCTCGATCGCGCTGGTCCTGCTGCTGCTGCCGGTGCCGATGCGGCTTCTGTCCGACCAGCTGATGAGCGAACTCAAGAACAGCGGCCGACCGCTCGCCGACATCGGGGGACTCGTCGCGCAACTCGCGTGCGAGGTGGTGTTCGCGCTGGCCGCGGTGGGCCTGTGGGTGGCGCGCGACCTGCGCGCGGTGCGCGACCGCCTGGGCCTGGGCCGGATGGGCGCGCGCGAATGGCTGGTGGCGGCGGTCGGGCTCGCGGCGGTGATCGGAGTGAACGCCGGCATGGAGTGGCTCGAGCGCGAGCGCTTCCACGAACTGTGGCTCGCCGACCAGGCCATGGGCCGACTCATCACCCTGAACCTGAGCCTGGTGGGGGCGCTGGTGCTGGGCGTGAGCGCGGGCGTGGGCGAGGAGCTGCTGGTGCGCGGGGCGCTGCAACCGCGCACCGGGCTCCTGTGGGCGTCGATCCTGTTCGCGGCCGGGCACGTGCAGTACACGTGGTTCGGCATGTTCACGATCCTGTTGCTCGGATTGGCACTCGGGCTGGTGAGGAACCGCGCCAACACCACCACCGCGATCGTCGTGCACGTGCTCTACGACATCTTCGCGGTGCTGGCAACGCCCTCCTGACGCGCGGGCGAACCGACGCTCAGCCCGCGGGCCGCAACGCGCGCGTGGCCATGTACGTGGCCATGTATCGCCCGAGCGTGCTCTCCTCCCAGCGATCCTCGAACATCGCCGTGAGCACGAAGCCGGCGTCCAACTGACCACCGAGCTGGTCCTCGAGCGTGTGCCCGAACGACATCGGTTCGCCGGTGGACTCGAGATGAGCGCGCTCCTCGGGCGTGGGACTGGTGAGGGCCGAGTACGGCAGCGCGTGCCGCACGACCAGCTCGCCACGTTCGTAGGCCACCATGTCGAACAGGTATTCCACCGGGTTCGTGAAGCCCGCCAGCAGCACGCCTCCGGGCCGAAGCACGCGGTACGCCTCGCGCCACACGGGGCGCACATCCGGCACGAACGAGTTGGCGCACGGGTGGATCACCAGCGAGAACGAGTGATCGGCGAATGCCGAGAGATCGCGCATGTCCCCGAGCACGCTGGTGATGTCGAGCGCTTCGCGACGCGCCACCACTTGATCCTGCTCCAACTGGCGCGGCGAGTTGTCGAGTACGCTCACGCGTGCGCCTGCCGCGGCCAGGATGGGCGCTTGCTGCCCGCCCGCGCCCGCCAGGCACAGCACGGGCTCGCCGACCAATGGCGGGTACCACGCGCGTGGCACCGGGCGGGTGGGCGTGAGCACGATCTCCCACTCCCCACGGCGCGCCGCGGCGATCGCAGCGGCGTCCACTGGCACGGTCCAGCGGTTGGCGCGCTCGACCTGCGCATCCCATGCGCGGCGATTGAAGCGTGCGACTTCGTCGCGGGCGTCCGCGGGCACCACTAGCGCACGCTCTCGCCAGGCTTGGGCGCGACCACCTGCGCCTCGACGCCCAACTTCTCGAGTTCGACGCGCAGGGCCTCGGGCGTGCCCGTCAGCGCCGGGAACGTGCCGTAGTGGCACGGCACCACCCAGCGGGAACGCAGCAACCGGGCCGCGTACGCGGCCTCGCGCGGACCCATCGTGTACAGGTCGCCGATCGGCAGCACCGACACGTTGGGACGGTAGAGGTCACCGACGATCTGCATGTCCATCGTGGGGCCGGTGTCGCCGGCGAAATAGATCGTCGCGTCGTTCTCGAGCGTGACCACGAAGCCCGCCGCCTCGCCGGCATACACGTAGTCGTCACTTGCGTCGAAACTGCTGGAGTGGGTGGCGTGCGTCATGGTGACCTTGAGGCCGGCCACGCTGGTGGTGCCGCCCTTGCTCATGCCCACGCAGCCCTCGACGCCCTGTCGACCGAACCACATCGCCGCCTCGTGGATGCACACCACGGAGCAGCGGAACTTCTTCGCCAGGCGCACCACGTCGCCGGCATGATCGCTGTGCGCGTGCGTGACCAGGATGACGTCCACGTGCCTGATGGGCGTGCCGCCCACCGGGGCCATGGGATTACCCTCGAGCCATGGATCCACGAGCACGTGCACGCCACGCGGCGACACCAGGTGGAACGCGCTGTGTCCGAGCCACGTGAGCGTGAAGCCCTTGTCGAACACCTTCATCGCCGGCCTCCATTGCGAGCGGACAAGTGGAGCGGGACTCTAATGCCGGTGGTGGCGAGCGTCCACGTCTCGGCCTCTCGCGCCGATCAGTTGAGGTTTGGGGACGGTGGTGTCGGCGGAGCGACGGGCCCCAGCCGACGCAACTGATCACGCAGGAGCCGTGCGCGCTGCACCACGTCGTCCTCGGCGAGCAGCGCCAACTTGTGGTCCGTCGGCAGGCGCGCCGCCGTGGCGAGCGTGCCGGTCACGGTCGCGAGCGTCGCCGTGGCGTCGAACGCCGGTGGTGACAGCCACGCCTCGGTCCCCAGCGGCGCCAATCGCGCGCGCTCCTCGATCAGTCCCTGGCGGGCGATCTCGGCGAGGGGGTCGTCCTCGGAGTACGGTGCCTCCGGCACCGTCTCGACGGCGCAGGCCCGGTACGGGAACTCGCGCACGACGCGGCCGAAGCGCACGCGCATGAATCCACGCACGCGCAGGTCGTAGTAGTCGTTCGGCAGCCACGCCACGTCCTCGAAGCGCGCGATGCAGCCCAGGGGATGAAACGCGGGGCTGCCCTGGTAGTCCTTCTCCCAGCCCGGAACGAGCGTGGCGAGCGCGATCACTCGCTCGGACGAGAGCGCGTCACGCACCATGGTGCGGTAGCGCAACTCGAACACGTGCAGGCCCATCTCGGCATGGGGGAACAGCACCACGCCGGGAAGCGGGAACACCGGCACCGGCTTCGAGGGCGCCCAGTCCATATGCGGGGCCATCG
>JANNKI010000580.1:0-2729 GCA_031396225.1 bacterium
GTCCCGGAGCGCGCGACGCACGCGCTCGGCCGGAGTCGGACCGAGGGGCAGGGCCGGGCCCCGATCGACGAGGCGACGACGAGCATGGAGCGAACGGACGGGCATCGGGGCTCCCGGGGGAACAGTTGAAGGGTTGTTCACGTGTCCCGCAATATCGGGTGCGTTCGAGCGACCCGTCAAGCGGGCGGCGCCAGGGGCGGCGGGGCCGGCCGGGCCAGCGGACCAGCCTGGGCATTGACCGCGCCGCGGCGGCCCGCCCATACTCGGCTCGGCTCCGGCACGCCGGGCGTGTGGCCGGCTCCCGGCCGTGCCCAGGGCGCGACCACGGGCCAGATCCCGAGGACATGATCGCGCGATCGCACGAGCAGTCGCTGGTATTCCGAACGGTGCTGTTCCTATGGCTCCTGTGCGGGGCCTCGCCCTCGCAAGGCGCCCTCGACCGCAACGCCGAGGCGAGCCGTCTGCTGGCGCGAGCCGAGGACCACCTGGGTCGGCGCACCATCGAGGCGCGCCGGGTCGCCATTGCCGACCTGGAGCGCGCCACGGGCCTCGCGCCGCGCCGCGTGGATCTCCTGTTGACGCTGGCGCGGGCCTACTGGCAGGCGGGTTTCCTCAAGCAGTCGCGATATCGTTACGAGCGCGCGCTCAAGCTCGATCCCGACGACGCCAACGCGCGATTCGGCGTGGCGCAGGCGTGGCGCCGCGATTGGCTCAAGTACCTGGAGCGCGCCTCGCTCGATCGCGCGGTCGAGCATTACGCCGCGTGCGGCCGAGTGGACCCGGGTCGGGTGGACGCGTGGCTCATGTTGTCGGCACTCAACGTGGAGCGCGGCGACCTCCCCGCCGCACGCGCGGCCGCCGATCGCGCGCTCGGCGCCGACCGTGCGCGCGCAGAGGCCCTGCTCGCGGGAGCTTCCCTGCGCTGGCGACAGGGCGAGGTGGCGGGCGCGGACAGCCTGTTCCGGTTGGCCATCAGCCGGCTGCGCCGGAGCGTGCGCGAGCGATTGGAGGACGTCGCGCCGCTCGCGAGCGAGCGCGATACGCTCGCGTACCGCCGACTTCCCGCAAGCGAGCGTGCCGAGTTCGTGCGGCGGTTCTGGCGCGAGCACGACCCCGATCTGGCGAGCCCCGAGAACGAGGCGCAGCTCGAGTACTGGGCACGCGTGGCGCAGGCCTACTTCCTGTTCTACGACCCGGCGAGGCGTGAGTGGGACCAGCGCGGCGAGATCTACGTGCGCTACGGGCCGCCGGACAGCGTGCAGTACAACCCGATCGGCACGTCGCTCTACGGCTACAGCGGCATCGGCAACAACACGCGCTTCCCCTTGAACGTGCTGGTGTGGTCCTACCCGCAGCTCGGGATGGCGGTGGTGATGAACGATCGCATGCTGTCCGAGCGCTACGAGCTGCCCCTCTCCATGGACCGGGACATGGATCCGCGGCCAGACCCGGATTCGCTCCAGGGCCTCGACGTGATCGCCACGCACGGGCTGCGCGGCGTGTTCCCCAAGCTGCCTCCCGGAGCCCAGCCGCTCGAGGTGGCGTCGCAACTGGCGCTGTTCGAAGGGGCGGCGGGCGGCGGGCGACTCTTCTCGGGTGTGTCCGCGGCCGGCAGCCCCGGGGACTCGCTGCTCGCGGACTTCGTGGTGCTCGACAGCACGTTCCACGAGGTGGCGCGAGTGCGCAAGGTGCTCGGCCCCTCGGCGTGCGAGCCGGGCGAACTGCGCGCGGCGGTCTTCGACACCCCCTTGCCGCCCGGCGAGTACCTGGTGGGCTTCTCGGTGCGAGACGGCGTGCGGCGGGGCGCGACCCGCGACCCGCTCACGCTGCCCGTGGCGGACGGCTCGCTCCAGATGAGTGATCTGGTGGTGACCTGCGGCCTGCCGTCAGCGCCGGAACAAAGCGTGCGGCTCGATCCCAACCCGTCGGGAAGCGTGGGGGCGGGCGAGCCGTTGGTGGCCTACTTCGAGGTGTACCACCTCACGCGCGGGGCGGACGGCCGGGGCCGATTCGAGTACGAGACCACGGTCCGCTCGGCCCGTCGCGACCGTCGCATGTGGATTCAGCGCTGGCTCTCGCCCCGGCGCGAGGGGGAGAGCTTGGGCTTCACGCGCCAAGACGCGGTGCTCGGCACCGTGCGCCGACAGTACCTCAGCGTGCCGGTGCACGAGCTGCCCGCGGGGCGCTATCGACTGGACGTGACCGTGCGCGACGTTTTGACCGGCGACGAACGCCGTCGCTCGGCCGAGTTCACGCGCGAACCCGCGGCTCGCTGACACCGCCGGGAGGGGGTCGCGTGGCGTTCCCCGGGGAAACGGGCCACTCGAGGCTCATGGCCTCGACCCCGGCGGCCGATAATCCCCCGGAGGTCACCCCCCACGCACCCCGAGGGACAGGATGTCCGACGGCAAACTTCGCATCCTCATCGTGGACGACGAGCCGGATCTCCTGGCCGTGCTCAAGATCGGACTCGAATCCGCGGGATACGACGTGCTCACGGCCAGCGACGGCGAGCAGGGGCTCGCGCTCGCGCGCCAGTGCGCGCCCGATCTCATGGTGCTGGACCTGATGCTGCCGCGCATGGACGGCTACAAGGTCTGCCGCGCGCTCAAGTTCGACGAACGCTACAAGCAGATCCCCATCTTCATCCTGAGCGCGCGCTCGGGTGAGACCGATCGTCGGCTCGCGCTGGAACTGGGCGCGGACGAGTTCCACACCAAGCCCTACGA
>JANNKI010000599.1:0-3989 GCA_031396225.1 bacterium
TTGCCGCCCGAGGTCATGGACATGGTTTCACGTGGAACATTGTCCGCGGGGCATGCGCGGGCGCTGCTCGGGCTCGAGAATCGTGGCGACCAGTTGGCTGCGGCGCGTTATGTTGCGTCCAAGGGCTTCTCGGTCCGCCGCACGGAGTCGTTCGTCCGCCGCAAGCAACGCACGGCGACGAGCCATCCGCGCGCGGCACGGTTCAATGGTCTGGGCGAATGGCAGACCAAGCTCCAACAGCGCTTCTCCACGCAGGTCGTGATCACCACCCGTCGCAAGGGTGGCAAGGTCGAGTTCGAGTACTACAGCCAGGAAGACCTCGAGCGGCTCCTCGAGGCTTGGGGTGTCCTCTAGTCGCGCCGTGCGCGCACTTACAGGGAGGTGGGTGTGCTCAAGTTCCGTCAACAACAGCCGCAGGAGGAGCCGCCGAAAGCCAACACCGTGATCGGCGTGAACTCCAGCTTCCGCGGGACGCTAATGGTGGCCGGCACGCTCCGGATCGACGGCGAGTTCGAAGGCGACATCTTGAACTGCGAGCGCCTCGAAGTCGGCGAGCACGGCGTGATGCGTGCGGACGTCGAGGTGAAGGAGGCGATCGTCCTGGGCCGCGTCCATGGGAACATCCGTGCGCTGGGCTCGATCGAGATGAAGGCCGGCGCGCGCATCGACGGTGATGTCGCCGCACTCACCGTCGCGATGGAGCAGGGCGTCCGATTCACGGGACGTTGCACCATGCTCGAGGCCGGGAGCGAAGCCGTCGAGATGAGCGTGGGTATTCATCAGCGATAGCGCATTGTACGTTAACTGTACTATCTGCAACATGTTAGCTACTGTCTGCGCGTCGCGGATCGGGCCCCTGTGACCACCGGCCCCGTCGTCGCCCGGGACGAGCGGGTACTCGGGCGCTGGCTGGTGTTGCTGGCCGCGGTGTTCTGGGGCTCGACCGCCACGCTCGCCCGCTCGGTGTTTCGCGATCACGGCGTGCCCGCCCTCACGGTGGTCGAACTGCGGCTGGTAATCGCCGCCACACTGCTGCTCGCCTGGCTGGCGTTGAGGAACCGCGCGGCACTCCGCATCCAGACGCGAGACATCGGATACTTCCTCGCTCTCGGCTTGTTCGGTGTCGCGGCGGTGCAGGGCACCTACTACTTCTCGATCGCCCGCCTCGGCGTGGGCCTGGCGATCCTGCTTCAGTATGTCGCGCCATCACTCATCGTGCTCTGGGACCTTGCGCGCGGCCGCAGGCCCTCGACCGCCACGGCGCTCTCCGTGGTGCTGGCACTCGGGGGCACCGCGCTGCTCGTGAACGGTGTGGATCCGCGAAGCATCGACGCAAGTCCGCTCGACTGGGCGATCGGCGTCTCATCGTCGGTGATCTTCGCGTTCTACGTGCTGTATTCGAAGCGCGGCCTGGCGCGTTACTCTCCCGAAACGGTGCTGTTCTACACGTTCGCCGTGGCGGCGGTCTTCTGGGCCTGCGTCACGCCCCCGTGGCGGATCGTGGCGGCCGGCTATCCCGCCCAACTCTGGTGGCGGTTCCTGCTGCTCGGGATCTTCTCGACGCTGGTGCCATTCCGCTGCTTCTACGCGGGGCTCCGGCGCTTGCCGGCGGCCGAGGCCGGCGTCATCGCGACGAGCGAGCCAGTCGTGGCCATCGTGGCCGCAGCGTTGTTCCTCGGCGAGACACTGCGCCCGATCCAGTTGGTGGGAGCCGGCATGGTGATCGTCGCGGCGTTGCTCGCGTCCAGGGCGCATCCCGAAGCCGTCCAGGCGACCGTCGAGCGCAGCTGACGATCCGCGCTACAACCGAAGCGGAAAGACGTGGCCACGTACCTGGACGACAGGCCCCGGAGAAGCTCCGCCGACCGCGACGGTCAAGATGGGATGCAGGATGCGCGTCGCGGCCGGCAGACAAAACGCAACAGGCTCAACTCGCGGCCGCCCAGTCCTCGGGAAGCATGTGCTCGTTGAGCGACCGATGCGTGTGCGAGAGCCGTTCGCGCATGCGATCCACGCGCAGCGGGCTCACGGTCTCCACGGCATAGCGCTCGTCCCAGACGAGATTACCGCGCAGCCACACGCGCAGTTCGGGGAAGTCGCGCAGGAGCGACAGGGTGGTCCGCCCCTTGAGCTCCCGCACGGCGCTCGCCACGCTTTGCGCAGGCTTGAGCCCGAACAACACGTGCACGTGATCGTGCCCCGCCACCACCTCGACCAGACCGAAGTCGCGGTCTTCACATGCGCCTCGCACCAGCGTCTGGATGGCCTCGATGTGCCGGTCCTTGAGCACCGGTCGCCGCCCTCGCGTGCTCCACGTGACCAGGTAGTGGAGTTGACTGCGATAGAGGGGCTCCCAACGCTTGATGAGGGCCTGCTGCACGGGGACCGCCAGATTCGTATCCACGGTGAGACCTCCTGCGGGGACCTGTTGAACAGATGTGCACCTGCACTACAAAAAAGGTGACGGGAGTGCGAGGCACTCCCGTCGGGGCCGACTAGTTTCGACCGACAGTCCGGACGACGCCGCGCACCGTGCCGAGGATGCGAAAGTCCGAATCCTCGTTCACCACGATCGGCTCGTACTTCTCATTGGCGGCGACCAACTCCACGCGGTCCTTGCGCGGCTGGTAGTACTTGACCGTGGCCTCGTCGCCCAGGGAGGCGACCACGATCTCGCCGGCGTGCGCGGTCTCCTGCTTCTGCACGATGACGTAGTCCCCGGGCAGGATGCCGGCGTCGATCATGCTGTCGCCGCGGACTTGAAGTGCGAACAACTGCTCGGTCTGGCCGAACATGTCCTTCAGCTCGAGGGAGCCGCTCCAGTTCTCCTCAGCGAGGATCGGCTGACCCGCCGCCACGCGACCGAGCACCGGGATGCCCGAGAACGCAGGATCGCCGGAGGGGCCGATGCCGCGCGAGATGCCGCCCGTCCGGCGGATGTAACCCGCCTTCTCGAGCAGGTTCAGGTAGTAGCGCACGCCGTTGGTGGAAGAGATCTCGAACTGCAGCCCGATCTCTCGGATCGTGGGCGCAGAACCCTTCTCGCGGCGATAGCGCTGGATGAATGAGTTGATCGCTCGGGCGCGTTCATTGAGCATCTTGAGGTCCTTCTCGGGTTGGCCCGCAACGCGGACCTGGCAAGAGCACCACCCTACTGCACAGACGTGCAGCAGGTCAAGTATCTTAATGAGGCGGTTCCGGGACCGACCGACCGAACCCGGGCAATGGCCGGCCTGGGGTCGGCGTCGGTGGCAGCACGCGGCCGTCGTGGAATCGACGTGCATCGCTGGGCAGCTTGCGCGCAATGCCATGGCCTATCAGCCGTTCGCCGCTGATCGACGCGTGGCCCGACGGTTGCAAGGTGCTTCGACGGGCTGCGAGGTCCATCCGCCGCCGAGCGCTGGCCAGGTATTCGGAGCCCGGAGGTCGCAATCGGGGGCCGATCCGAGGGACCGGGGGCCAGGCCGCGCGGGGCGGCGGAACGACATCGAGGAATTCACCGGGAGCGGCGCGGCCCCGGGCAGCCCAGGCTGCACGGACATCCAACGCCGACACCATCAAGTGGGCCGTGGGAGCAGGCGGCGGCCGCGGGCAGCGGAGGGGATCGTTCATCGGGGGCCGATCGCCCGATGCGCCGCGCGCGCTGGCCGCCTGCCCCGCGGGAATCGGGGAGGCGATCGCACAGGCCAGGGCCGCCCTCGAGATCCTGCTCCGCCGGCGACGAGCCGACTGGTGCGTCAATCAGCGCGTCAGCGACAGTCCTGCGTTCCACTGTCGCGGCAGCCCGGGCTCGATGTACCGGAGCGGATCACTCGGCGTGTCCCGCAGGGGATTGATGAACACCGAGGCAACGTGCTGCTGGTCGAGCAGGTTCCGGCCCGACAGGAACGCGCGCAGCCCGAGGTGCGGGGTCTGGATCGAGTAGTCGATCGACGCGTGCAGGAGTCCGTGGCTCGACGCGCGGACGGTGTTGGCATCATCCGCGAAGT
>JANNKI010000607.1:0-1551 GCA_031396225.1 bacterium
ACCAGCCTCCCGAATCGCTCGGGACGACCGATCCGATCGAGTCACTGGCGGCCGCGCTCAAGTCCGGCAAGCTCGCGGCGGTCAGCGAGGTGCTGGCGCGGTTCCCCTCGCTCGAGTCGCGGCTCGATGAGCCGGTGCCGGGCGGTGCCTTTGGCGCCACGCCGCTGATCATCGCCGTTCAGCGCGCCGACCGCGAGTTGGTGGACCTGCTGCTCGCTGCAGGCGCCGACATCGATCAACGTAGTCACTGGTGGGCCGGCGGCTTTCACGTGTTGGAAGACGACCACGGCCTGGCGGACTTCCTGATCGCGCGCGGGGCCAGGCTCGACGCCAAGTCGGCGGCGAAGCTGGGTCGGCTCGAGGACCTCCGGGCGATCGTGGCCGCCGACCCGTCAGCCGTGCACCAGCGAGGCGGCGACGGCCAGACGCCGTTACACGTGGCACCGACCGTGGCGGTGGCCGAATTCCTGCTCGATCACGGCGCCGACATCGACGCACGCGACGTGGATCACGAGTCCACGCCGGCCCAGTACCTGGTGCGTTCGAACGCCGACGTGGCGAGGTTCCTGGTCGCGCGCGGGGCGCAGGCCGACCTCCTGATGGCGGCCGCGCTGGGTGATCTGGAGCGGGTGCGCGGCTTTCTCGACACCGATCCGGCGTCCATTCGGACCACGGTGTCCGAAACGTACTTCCCCAAGCGCGATGCGCGCGCCGGCGGCTGCATCTACATCTGGACCCTCGGGCAGGCGAAGACCGCACACACCGTCGCGCGTGAGTTCGGCCACGAGGACGTGTTCGAGCTGCTCATGCAGCGCAGTCCCGACGCGCTGAAGCTGGTGCTGGCGTGCGAGCTCGGAGACGAGGCGACGTTCGCAGCGATGCTCGAGGCCCGGCCTGATCTGGCCCGGGCATTGGGAGAGGACGAGTTACGCAAGCTGCCGCTCGCGGCCCAGAACGACAACGTGCAAGCGGTGCGGCGCATGCTGGCGGCGGGCTGGCCGCCGGATACGACCGGGCAACACGGCGCGACGGCGCTACACTGGGCCGGCTTCCACGGCAATGCGGCCATGGCGCGCGAGATCCTGAAGTATCGCCCGTCACTGGAGACGAAGGAAAAGGACTACGGCTTGACCGCGCTGGGCTGGACGATCTACGGATCGCTGCACGGATGGCACGCCCAGCGCGGCGACTACGGCGGGGTGCTGGAGCTGTTGCTTGACGCGGGCGCTCGGGCGCCGAAGCTCGAACCGGGCCTCGAGGCCAGCGAGGCGGTGCTGGCGGTGCTGCGCCGACGAGCCACGACCTGAGGCGGTGGCCGGGAGGCGGAGGGGGCAGGTCACACGGCATGGGGCGAGGCGGGGCGGCTTGCGAGCATGCCGGATCTCACCTACCTCGTGGACGCTGCCGACGCCATGCTCGGCCACCTTGACGGCATCTACCGCGCGGAGGTTCGAGCCAACGGCAAGGATTGACTGCTTAGGCCCATAGGCGTACAGCCATCGATCCGGACGCGAACGTGCCGTGCATCACGCACGACGAGGACGTGCTCGC
>JANNKI010000222.1:0-3883 GCA_031396225.1 bacterium
ACACCGGCGGGGCGGCGGCGCTCCGGCGCGGGATCCCCGTGCGCGCCTGGTTCGGCGCGGCGCCGCTCGCGGACGTGCCGGGCGCGTGCGCGCGCCTGGGCCTCGCTCCGCTCGCTCGCGGCGACATGCTCGCGCTGCCCCCCACGGTTCGCGTCCTGTGGCCGCCGCGAGACTCCGCTCCCGACGCTGCCGTCGCGCGGCGCGGCGACAACGCCGCCTCGCTCGTGCTGGAGCTCGGCACGGGAGCGGGGCGCGTGTTGCTCACGGCCGACGCCGACAGCCTCATCGAGGTGGAACTCCGTTCCACCCCGGCACCGGCGCTGCTCAAGGCGGGACACCACGGCTCCGGCTCCTCGAGCGGGGCGGTCGCGCTCGCGCGCATCCGTCCCGGCCGTGTCGCGCTCTCGTGCGGTGCGCTCAACCCCTATGGCCATCCGCATGCCGGAGCGTTGGCGCGACTCGCGGCGAACGGCGCCAGGGTGGATCGCACCGACCTCGAGGGCAGCCTCTGGTACGAGGTCTCGGCCCTCGGCGTCCGGCGGCTCGATTGGCGCGCGGGGGAGCCGCTGCGCGCGCGCGTCCGACGCGCTCCGGCAAGCGGCCCGGCGGGGGCGGGGCGCGCGTACTGAACGCGATCGTGCATTCATGACCGATCGATGGGTGCAGCCGGTTGCCGCTGCTCGAGCGCCACGCTAGATTGCGGCGTGCTCACCCGACGGCCCGCCCGCCTCGCCGTGTTCGCGTCCGGCAACGGTTCCAACTTCGAGGCCCTGGCCGCGGCCGCCTCGCGGGATCTTCTCGGCGGCTCGGTCGTGGTGTTGCTCTGCGACCAGCCGGGCGCGCCCGTGCTGGCTCGCGCGCGACGGCTCGGCATCGAGGCCGTGACGCCACCCACGGGCCGTTTCCGGTCCCGTCTCGAGGACGAACGGCCCTGGCTCGAGGCGCTCCGCGATCGCCGCGTGGACGTGGTGCTGCTCGCGGGTTTCATGCGGCGGCTGCACGCGCCGCTGCTCGCGGCGTTCGCGGGGCGCATGCTGAACGTTCACCCCTCGCTGCTGCCCGCATTCCCCGGTCTCGACGCCATCGGGCAGGCGTGGCGGCACGGCGCACGCGTCACGGGTTGCACGGTGCATCTGGTGGAAGACGCGCTCGACAGCGGTCCCGTGCTGGCGCAGACCGCGGTGGAGGTACGAGACGCGGAGTCGCAGGCCTCGCTGGAAGCGCGCGTGCACGAGGCCGAGCACGGGCTCTTTCCATGGGCGGTGCGTCGCTTCCTCGGCGAGCCCTGGCGGCTCGAGGGACGTCGGCTCGTGTTCGGAGAAGGCGCGGGACTGGTGCCTCCCGAGACAGAGAACGCCCATGGATGAGCAGGTACTTTGGCGCGACGCGACTCCCGCGCGTCCCGAGATCCATGCGGTGGTGTTCGATGCCGGCGGCACGCTCGTGCGTCTCGATTTCGAATGGCTGAGCGAGATGCTGGCGGAACTCGGCGTGGACGCCACGCCCGACGAGGTGCGGCGCTGCGAGCCGCAGGGCCGCCGGCGCTACGACGCGCTCGCCGGACGCGCTCCGCGCACGCCGGCGACCGGGTCGCACGCGCCACTCGGCAGCGTGGCGCCCACGCAGGCTTACTTCGCCGGCATGCTCGAGGCGGTCGGCTGCCGGCACCCCGTGCTGGAGGAGGCGCTCGAACGCATCCGGGCGCGGCAGACGCCGCCGTCGTGTCTGTGGGCGCGCCCGATGGAGGGCGCGCGGGGGGCACTCGACGCGCTCGCGGCGCTGCGCGTGCGCGCGTGCTGCGTGAGCAACTCGGACGGACGCGCGGAACTCCACCTCGACACGTTCGGCGTGCGCGACGGGCTCGAGTTCGTCGTGGACTCGCAGCTCGAAGGGGTGGAGAAGCCTGATCCGCGGATATTTCGGATCGCCCTCGACAGGCTCGGGCTGCCGGCCGCGAAAACGGTGTACGTCGGGGACATCCGCTGCGTTGACGAGGCCGGTTCGCGCGCGGCGGGCATGCATTTCGTGCTCGTGGACCCGTTCGGCGATTATGCTGCCCCGGGGTCGCATGCCGTGCGACAGCTCGCCGAGCTCCCAGCCTACCTTGCCGCGAACTTTCAGTTGGTGCCCGTGCGGAAGCAGTCAACGCCCGCCCATTCCTGAACGGCCGTCCCGAGAGGCGGCAGGAGGACGTGACATGAATGAGATCGCCCCCATCGTCATCCACCCGCGCCTGCTCGAACCGGCGAGCGCCGTGTCCGATCCAGTCGTCGCGGGTGCAGAGGTCTTCCGCCGCGGAAAGGTCCGCACCGTGTTCCATGCGGGCCCCGACCACTTCGTGATCGTGGCGAGTGACCGGCTCTCGGCGTACGACTCGGTCCTGCCCACGCCCATCCCCGGCAAGGGTGCGATCCTGTCGCTCATCTCGGCGTTCTGGATGAGATCGCTGTCAGCCGCTTCGCCACACCACCTGGTGAGCGACGACCCCAGGACGTTCCCGTCGCCGTTTTGCGAGCAGGCCGACCGCCTCGCCGCTCGCGCGCAGCTCGTGCGCCGCGCCGAGCGCATCGACATCGAGTGCGTGGTGCGCGGCTACCTCACGGGCAGCGGTTGGAAGGAGTACAGGACTTCGGGCACGGTGTGCGGCATCACGCTGCCCCCGGGTCTCAAGGACGGCTCGCGGCTCGATCCCGCCCTGTTCACGCCCGCCACCAAGAACGACCACGGTCACGACGAGAACATCCCGTTCAAGCGCATGGTCGAGCTGGTGGGAAGCGAGCGCGCGACGGCGCTGCGCGACCGCTCGCTGGCGCTCTATGAGGCGGCGCGCGCGCACGCGTGGTCCCGCGGGTTGGTGCTGGCCGACACCAAGTTCGAGTTCGGCGTCGTGGACGGGCGCTACACGCTCATCGACGAGGCGCTCACGCCGGACTCGTCGCGCTACTGGGACCGGGACGAGTACGAGGCCGGCCGGTTGGTGAGCTTCGACAAGCAGGTCGTGCGCGACTGGCTGGACACGAGCGGCTGGGACCACGAGCCGCCCGCGCCGTCGCTCCCCGCCGACGTGGTGACGAAGACGCAGGAGCGCTACCTCGAAGCGATTCGCCGGCTGTCCGGAGGGGAGAGGTGAAGATGGCGAGCCACTCGCCTGATGCAGCCGCCGCGCCGCAGGGCGTGCTGGGCTGGCCGCGCGCGGCACTCCTCTCGCTGTCCGACATGTCGGGCGCCGCCGAATTCGCGGCGCTGCTCGCAAAGGGAGGCACACGCATCCTCGCCTCCGGCGGGACCGCCGCACAACTTCGCTCGGCCGGCATCTCGGTGACGTCGGTCGAGGACTGGACCGGCTCGGGCCAGATGCTGGGCGGCCGCGTCAAGACGCTCCACCCGCACGTGCACGCCCCGATCCTCGCGCGCCGCGGTTCGAGCGACGACATGGCCGAGCTGGAGTCGCGCGGCCTCGCGCCGCTCGACCTCGTGGCCGTGACGCTCTACCCGTTCGAGGAACGGGGTGCCGCGCTCGATGACGCGGGCATGATCGAGGAGATCGACATTGGTGGCGTGGCGCTGCTGCGCGCAGCGGCCAAGAACCACGACGGCGTCATCGTGGTGCACGACCCGGCGCAGTATGGCGACGTCGCCGAAGCGCTCGCGCGCGGCGTCACGCCGATCGAACGCCGGCGCTGGGCCCTGGCCGCGTTCACGCGCACCGCGCGCTACGACGGTGCGATCGCCCACGAGCTGGCACGGCGTCTCGTCGCCCCTGACGAGCCGCCCGCGATGCAGTCGTTGGTGCTCGAACGCACGCGTGCGCTCCGATATGGCGAGAACCCGCACCAGGCAGCGGCGCTTTATGTCCGTGCAAGCTCGGCCTCCGGCCTCGCGA
>JANNKI010000010.1:0-3575 GCA_031396225.1 bacterium
CTGGTGCCCCACGTCCCAGATGATCTTGTCTCGCGGCGAGTCGAACACGCGGTGCAGTGCCAGTGTGAGTTCGACCACGCCGAGGTTCGGGGCCGAGATGCGCCACGTCATCATCCAGACCGTGGCCCGCAATGCCGGCCACCTGGCCCCGAACCTCGGCGTGGTCGAACTCACACTGGCACTGCACCGCGTGTTCGACTCGCCGCGAGACAAGATCATCTGGGACGTGGGGCACCAGTCCTACCCGCACAAGCTCCTGACCGGTCGTTACGATCAGTTCCCGACACTGCGCCAATTGGACGGCCTCGCGGGCTATCCGCGCCGTGCCGAGAGCCCGCACGACCCGTTCGGCACGAGCCACGGCAGCACCAGCATCTCGGCCGCGCTGGGCTTCGCCGCGGCGCGCGACTTGAAGGGCGAGAAGCACAACGTGGTGGCGGTGATCGGCGACGGCGCGCTCACCGGCGGCATGGCGTTCGAGGGCCTGAACAACGCCGGCGAACTCAAGAAGCGGCTCATCGTCATCCTGAACGACAACGAGATGAGCATCTCGCCGAACATCGGCGCGATCAGCCGCTACCTGACCAAGCTCACCACGAGCCGGCTCTACCGCGCTTTCGAGCGCGACGTGTGGGAGCTGCTGGGCAGGCTGCCGCGCGGCGGCAAACGCGCGCAGATCGCGGCGCATCGATTGAAGGAAGGCCTGCAGAACATGGTCGCGCCGGGTGTGCTGTTCGAGGAACTTGGACTCAAGTACTTCGGCCCCATCGACGGCCACGACCTGCCGGTGCTCGAGGAGACGCTGTCCGACCTGCGCCGGTTCGACGGACCCGTGCTGCTGCACGTCGTGACCCGTAAGGGCCGCGGCTACGGCCCGGCCGAGGGTGACGCCACGACGTTCCATGGCGTGGGCGTGTTCGACCCCGACACGGGCACGGCCAGCAAGGGCTCGAGGAAGACTTACTCGCACGTGTTCGGCGAGACCGCGGTGCTGATCGGCGAGCGCATCCCGAAGGCAGTGGCGATCACGGCGGCGATGACCGACAACACCGGCCTCACCACGTTCGCCAAGACGTTCCCCGAGCGCTTCTTCGACGTGGGGATGGCGGAGGAGCACGCGGTCACGTTCTCGGCCGGACTGGCGTGCGAAGGACTTCTGCCGCTCACCACCATCTACAGCACGTTCCTGCAACGCGCCTTTGACCAGATCATCCACGACGTCGCGGTGCAGGACTTGAAGATCGTGCTGTGCCTGGATCGCGCCGGGATCGTCGGCGACGACGGCGCGCCGCAACATGGCGTCTTTGACGTGGGCTACCTGCGCATGATCCCCGGCACCGTCGTGATGCAACCCATGAACGGCGCCGAGCTGCGCGACATGTTATGGACCGCCGCGCATTGGCCCGGCACGCGCCCGATCGCCGTGCGCTACCCGCGCTCGCCCATTCCCGACGACGTGCTCCCCGACGGCGAGCCGCGCCTGCTCGAGATCGGCAAGGCCGAACAGTTGCGTGCCGGCGGCGACGTGGCGCTGGTGGCGTTGGGGACCATGGTCGGCCCGAGCCTGGCCGCGGCAGAACTGCTGGCGGCGCAGGGCGTGTCGGCGACCGTGGTGAACGCACGATTCGCGGCACCTGTGGACGCCGCCATGATCGGCGGACTCGCGCGCTCGACGGGCCGCATCGTGACGGTGGAGGAGAACGTGATCGCCGGCGGCTTCGGCAGCGCCGTGAGCGAGATGCTGGACGAGCAGGGCATCACGGTCGCGCACCTGCGACTCGGGGTGCCGAACGAGTTCGTGCTGCACGGCAAGCGCGATCAGCTCTTGAAGCAGATCGGGCTCGATGCAGAAGGCATCGCGCGCCGCACGCTCGAGATGGTGCGCCAGAGCCGCCACCAGTACACGTGAGCGTCCGCGGCCGCCGCATCGCCATCCTCGGCCACTTGAGCCGGGCGCAGGTGCGACGCGAGGCGGTGCGGCTGCGCGACCAGCTGACCCGCAAGGGCGCCGTGGTGCGCCTCGAGCGCGAACTTGCCGGGACGGTGGCCGAATCGGGCGAGTCGCTCCCGGTGCTCGCACGCTGGTGCCAGGTGATGGTGTCGTTGGGCGGCGACGGCACGGTGCTCACCGCAGGCCGCGCGCTCGCGGGCCGCAAGGGCGTATTGCTCGCCGTGAACATGGGTGGGCTGGGGTTCCTGGCCGCCGCCGAGGCGCGCGATCTTGACGCCGCCGTCGCCGCCGCATTGGCCGGCAAGTGGGCCGTCGCCACGCGCACCGGCGTCGAGACGCGCGTACGGCGCGCACGCGGGGGCCGCGCGAGGCACGTGGGCTTCGCACTGAACGACGCCGTCATTCGCAGCGCCACCAGCTACTCGGCCATGCACATGCGCGTCTCGGCGCTGGGGCACGATCTGGGTCACCTCGTGGCCGACGGGCTCATCGCCGCCAGTTCCAGCGGCTCGACCGCATACTCGCTCTCGGCCGGTGGCCCACTCGTGGCGCCGAACCTTGACTCGCTCGTGGTGACGCCCGCGTGCGCGCACGCGCTCGGCAGCCGCTCGCTGGTGCTGGCGCCCGGCTCGGTGGTGAGCGTCAAGGTCATGAGTCCGGGGCGCGCGCTGCTGGTGATGGACGGCCAGGAGACCGAGGATCTCGGCAAGGACGACGAGGTCGAACTGCAACTGGCCCGCGATCGCGTCCGCGTGTTCGAGAACCCCGAGCGCCTGTTCCTGCGCATGCTCCGGGCCAAGCTCGGCTGGCAGGGGAGCGAGCGAAGGAGCTTGTAGCACGACGTCGGCCGCCCGGGTGAGTTTCGCAGTCGATCGTCATCCGTTTGCGACCCGGCGCGCGCACTTCGGAGCCAGGCGTGAGAGCGCGAACTTGACCCGCTCCTCGAGCGAAGCATCGGGGACCGATTCATCGCAGAGCACGGCCGCACGTCGTGCCTCGTCCACACGAACTCCAAGGGCCCTCAGCCACGGGACCACGTCCTTGTCGGCTGTTTCGCTGGTCTCGGCCTCCGGCCGCGTGCGCGCTTCGGCCGCCGCACGCGCTTGCTCCGACCTGCGCCTGGCTTCTTCGCGCTTGTGGCGCATGAAGTCGGTCCCGTACGTGCACTCGGCCGCGTACTGGTTGTGGGCCTGGCACCGCAATCGCATCCCCTCTGCGGTGGACTCGCCGCCACGGGCGACCGAGTCCACGTGATCGAATTCCAAGCGTGCGCGCGCCTCGCACCGCTTCCCGCGGTCACTTTCAAACGTGCACTGGCCGCCATCGCGCTGCCAGACCTTGCGCCGGACGTCGGCGGGGACATGTCGCACGCTCTCGGACCGACGCCGCGGGCCCGGGCGGCTGGTCGCGGCGAGCTTGTGCTTCTCGAGCTGGGCGAGCAGCGCATCGAGCGCGCGGTCGAGCACCTGGGCGACATCCCCGGAAGGAACCGCGTGCCCGAGCAACTCCTGGGCGCGGCGCAGCTTGTCGTGCGTGGCCTGGTCGATGGTGACCTGGAGCGCGAACTGCTCCGGCGAGAGCGGCGCGACTCTGGCTCGCGGGGCGGTGGGAAGTGGATCCATCC
>JANNKI010000232.1:0-1526 GCA_031396225.1 bacterium
AGGCGGACAGCGGCGACTCCCGATCGGCGGACCCGGCGGTGGCGACGATGCCAGGCGTCTGGTCGCCGCCGGCGTGGTCGCGGCCGCGGAGCAGGCGGAAGACGAGGCGGGGGCAGCGGCGGAGGACAACGTCGCGCTCGCTGAGCAGGCCATGGTGGCGGAGGGCGGGCCCGTGGATCCGAGCAGCGCGGAGGCCGCGAACGATTCCCCTCCGCCGTTGCCCGAGGAGACCCCGCACGGCTCGCTGTTCACACCGCTCGCCACGCGAGGCCCCAGGAAGCCGGCCCGCTACGGCCTCGCCATCCAGTTCGAGAGCCGCGACGGCGAGCCCGAGATGGCGAGGCTGGTGGAATCCACCGTGTGGGTGAACGACGCGCACCCCGCCTACCGGCGCGCGGCCGCGTCGCGCTCGGAGGGCTACCACCTGGCGCTGAGCGTGGCGATGGCGCTGGCGCCACTGGCGGTGGAGGCGCACGCCGAACGCGCGTTCGTGACCACGTTCATGGAGCGCTGGGGTGGCGCGCTGGCGGACGGCGGGAGGAAGGGGCGGGGGTAGGGCGGGCGTTGGCGATGGCCGGGGTGCTTGAGTCGGTGGCCGCCCGTCTCGAATGGCCTGAGCCCCTGACCAGATCCCGACTGCCAAGGCCCAACCTCGAAGTCCCCCTTGGGCTCGGCACTTGTTAATGGTATCGCCACTATGCTTTAATAAGCCAACGGCTCCTGAATGTTCCCTTAATAAGGCGGGGCGGCATGCAGCGGTCCATGACGGGCCGATACGAGATCTCGACCGTCTCTGGAGAGTCGGTCCGGGCATTCGTGCCCGACCCGCTGCCGCCCGAGCCGCCGATCGGGTGGAACCACGACCTCGCGCACCTGTTCGATCGCGCGAACGTGTCGTTGGGAAGGCTCGATGGCGTCGCCGGCACGCTGCCAGACACGCACCTGTTCCTCTACACCTACGTGCGTCGCGAGGCCGTGCTCTCGTCACAGATCGAAGGCACGCAGTCGTCGCTGTCCGATCTGTTGCTCTTCGAGCTGGAGGACAAGCCCGGTGTGCCCATGGACGACGTGATCGAAGTGTCGAACTACGTGGCGGCACTGGAGCACGGTCTCGCACGCATTCGCGGTGGCTTCCCGCTCTCCAATCGACTCGTGCGCGAAGTTCACGAGATCCTGCTCTCACGCGGCCGCGGTCAGGGCAAGTCGCCTGGGGAATTCCGCCGGTCGCAGAACTGGGTCGGGGGCACGCGTCCCGGCGATGCTCGCTTCGTGCCGCCTCCGCCGAACAAGGTCGAGCCGTGCATGGCGGAGCTCGAGCAGTTCCTTCATGATCAGCCGGAACGCACGCCGACGCTGCTCAAGACCGCGCTCGCGCACGTGCAGTTCGAAACGATCCATCCATTTCTCGATGGCAATGGTCGCGTGGGCCGGCTACTCATCACGCTCCGTCTGTGCGCCGAGGGCGTTCTGCGCGAGCCATTGCTCTACCTGAGCCTGTATCTGAAAGCGCACCGGACGGCCTACTA
>JANNKI010000070.1:0-3040 GCA_031396225.1 bacterium
CCCGCTCGCCTGCTGCTTCGAACGGGTCGTGCGAGCCCGGGGCTCCCTCGGCCCACGATGTTCCTCGAGCACCCATTCACGGAGACTCGTCATGCGACGGAATGACATCTTGTTCGGTATCGCCGTTCTCGCGCTCGCAGGATTGAGCGCGGGTCTGTTCGTGAAGTATCGCGGCAGCCAGACCGCACTCGTCGAAGCGCGCGAACGCGAAGACACCACTCATCGCCGGTACGAGTCTGCGATCGATGACATCTCGGCGATCCAGGACAGCCTCAATTCCATCACGTTCGGTGATGCCAAGTCCGGGCTCCACTCCTCCGACCTGTCTTCCGAGCGACGGCTCTCCCCCGCGCGAACCGATGAGGCCCTCGCGCGCGTGGCCGAACTCCGCTCCGGGATCGCGCGCACGCGCGAGCGGATCGCGGACCTGGAGGCGCGTATCAAGCAAGGTGGCTCGCGCGTCATCGGGCTCGAGCGCATGGTGAGCCGCCTCAAGGAAGGGCTTGCCGCCAAGGAGACCATGGTGGCGCAGTTGACCACCCGCGTGGATTCGCTGAACACGCACGTCACGGTGCTCACCGCGACGGTCGCGGAGAGGGAACTCACGCTCGAGGAGCGCCGGCGGGAGTTGGGGACGGTCTACTACCTCGTCGGGTCGCGGCAGGAACTGTTGAAGAGCGGCGCCGTGGTCGCTCGCGGCGGCGTCCTGGGCCTGGGCAAGTCGCTCGACGCCTCAGGACAGGTGGACGAGAGCCGGTTCAACTCGATGGACACCGATGCAGAGACAGTCATCCCGATCGGCTCGAAGCGTGCACGTGTGCTCACGCCACAGCCCTTGAGCAGCTATCGGCTGGAACCGACGGCGGATGGCGGCATGGTCCTGCGCATCCTCGACTCGCATGAGTTCCGCAAGGTGCGCCACCTGGTGGTGCTGACCGTCTAGACCGCGCAGTCGTCGGTCGGGGTCTCCGGCGCAGGGACCGTACCGGGGACTCCGGCCATACGCGCGTGTCGGGCGCGGTGGTCCCGCAGCGCGTGAGGCCGTGCGTGAGTCCGGCTAGCCCGCCGCCGACATGCGCAGCAGGGCATGCACCGGGAGCGGCAACAGGCGCTCTCGACCGCCCAGGCCCTCCAGCTCGATCACGAACAGCGCAGCGGAGACTTCGGCCTCGAGCTGTCGCACGAGTTGCACCGTGGCTTGCGCCGTGCCGCCCGTGGCCAGCAGGTCATCCACGATGACGGCACGCTGCCCACGGAGCAGCGCGTCGGCGTGGAGCTCGAGCGTGTCCTCACCGTACTCGAGCGAATAGACCTGGCGCACGGTCGCGCCGGGAAGCTTGCCGAACTTACGTGCCGGCACGAACGGCACCTGCCAGTGAAGCGCGAGCGGCGCACCGAACAGGAAACCACGCGACTCGATGCCCACGACGGCGTCGGGTCGTTCCACGCGTTCCGCCAGCGCAACGATCGTGGCGCTGAACGCCTCGGGTGAGCGCAGGAGTGGCGTGATGTCCTTGAAGCGGATGCCCTTGCGCGGGAAGTCCACGACCTCGCGGATGTGGTCTTCCAGGCGGATCATCGGGACGCCTCCGGGTGTGGAGTTCAATGCACGACCTCGCCGCTCTCGCGGCCGAGATCGGCCAGGTCGATGGCCTGGCGGAGCTTGGCGAGCGCCCGCGATTCGATCTGGCGCACGCGTTCACGCGAGATCCCGAAGTGCTCGCCAGTCTCCTGCAGCGACCGCGCGATGCCGTCGTGAAATCCGTAGCGGATGCGCAGAACCTGTTCTTCGCGCTGGGCCAACGAGCGCAACAATCGGTCGAGCTTCTCGTGCTCGAGCTGCAGCTCGACCAGGCGCTCCACCGACATGGGTGGCCCGCCCAGGTCCTCCGCCGAGAGCTCCTGGAACGCGTCCACCCCCGCATGCTCGTCCAACGACTTCATGCCGAGCAGGAGCGCACGCAGACGCTCGGCACGCGGGCTCGAGATGTCGAGCTCGGCCGCGATCTCGACCACGAGGGGTTCCCGTCCGAACCGGGCGCGCAGCGTGCGCTCGGCACGCACGTAGCGATTGAGCTGCTGGAACATCTGCACGGGGATGCGCACGGCGCGCGACTGCTCGGCGAGGCCGCGCAGGATGGCCTGGCGGATCCACAGCGACGCGTAGGTGCTGAAGCGCAGGCCACGTTCGGGCTCGAAGCGGTCCACGGCGTGGATCAGCCCCAGGTTCCCCTCCTCGATCAGGTCGAGGAACGGTAGCCCGCGGTTGCGGTAAGCCCGCGCCACGTGCACGACGAGCCGCAGGTTCGCGAGGATCATGCGGCGACGCGCGTCCTCGTCGCCGGCGCGCGAGCGCGTGGCGGTCTCCAGCAGCTCGGTGTGCGTGAACAGCTTCACGCGACCGATCTCGTCCAGGTAGAGGTCGAGGATGTCGCGCTCGGGCTCGCCGGCAAGCTGGCGGGCGTCCAATCGGACCTCGGGTGTTTCCACGTCGTCTTCCGGCAGGCGCACGCCGGCGGCCACGAGTCGGGCCCTGAACGCCTCGAACGCCTCGTCCTCGAAGTCTGGGTCCATGAGCAGCGCGTCGTAGTCGCGGCGACTCATCTCGCCGCGCGTGAGCGCGTTCTGCTGCGCCTCGCTGAGGCGGTCCGCGAACCTGACGATGTCCGGCGAGTCCATGTCCGTCCCCTACCCCACGACGCGGAAGCCCCGGGGAGCCTCCCACGTATCGAACCACTGCTCGGCGGCGTGCTCCACGCGGGCCGGCCTCGGGCCCGAACGCACCGCCTCGACGAAGGAGCGCAGCGCTGCCTCTTCACCTGTCGCTTCCACCTCGACACTGCCGTCCGGAAGGTTCCGAACCCACCCGCCGAGCGCCAGCTCGTCGGCGCGCCGCGAGACGAAGGCCCGAAATCCCACGCCCTGCACCCGACCGCGTAACTGCATGCGCACCGCCCGCATGGCGCGAGGATGGCCCCGCGGCATCCGGCTGGCAAGCGCGGTGCGGCGTACGCGAACGGCCGGCGGGCGAGGGCGCCTG
>JANNKI010000072.1:0-3903 GCA_031396225.1 bacterium
GGCTGCGGGCGTGCCTCGACGGGCTTGACCTGTTCGCGCTCGGGCGGGCTCGGAATCGGCGGCTGCCTCACCGCCGTCGCCTGCTTGCGCAGGCTGTCCGGCACCAGTGCATGCCGGACACCCATCGAGTCGGTGCGAACGCTGTCGCGGCGCGGCGACGTCAGCCAGGCGTCAGGCCGGCCGAGCGAGTCCGACATGGCCAGGCGCGCTCGCGAGCGGGCCGCGGCCGAGGTGTCCGCGAACGATCTCCGCAGGCTGTCCGCCACGCCGTTCGCGGCCGGCCGGTCCACACCTTGAACTGAAGGCAGCGTCGTGCCGGCGAGGTTCGGCGGGCGGGGTAGCGAGATCCGCTCGGCGGTCGCCGCCCCACCCAGCCTGGGCGCGGGCGAGTCCTCGGGCGCGAGCAACACCGAGTCGGGCTTGGTCGTGCGCTGTTCGATCTCGGCCATCAACGCGGCGCGACCCGAGGTGTCGGCGCGCGCGAACGCGCGTTGGAGCGAGTCGAGCCGGGCGCGACCGGCCACCGACGTGTCGCGCGCGGCCGCCACCAGCTGCGCGTCGCGCGCCGCGACCGCGCGGCGGAGCGAGTCGGTGGAGACGAATGCTCGTGCCGCCGGCGAGAGTTGCGAGGGGATCGACCCTCGGCGACCACCCGGCTGCGACGTGCCCGCGGGTGGGGGCTTGAGCGTATCTCCCAGGTCCAGAAGCGGCTGGAGGGGCTCCTTGGGCGGTATGATCAGTTCGGCGGGCACGAACTGTCCGTCGGCTTCCAGGTAATCCCGTGCGGCCAACTGCGCTTCGGTGGCGGGGTGCTCGCGCACCACCTTCCAGAACAAGGAGTCCGCGGCCGCGGGCCGCCCCAGCCTGCGCGCCAGCACCCACGCCTGCGCATTGAGCGCGCGCGCGACCAACGCGCTGTCGCCGCTCGATTCCGCGATCAAGCGGTACTCCTCGAGTGCCCGCTCGGGGCGATCGAGGTTATAGAGGTAGTGTTCGGCGGTGAGGAACCGCGACTCGGCCTTGCGCGCCACCGAGTCGACGCCGGTCGCGGTGCGGAAGCGGTCGATGCGGTCGAGATTCTCGAGCCGCTGCTGCGCCTGCTGCGCGAACTGCGACGTGCCCGTCTGCTCCTTCACCTTCAAGTACTCGGCGCGCGCACGCGCGAAATCCTCCGAGCCCGTCTCGTACGCGTAGCCGATCCGGAACTGCGCCTCGGCGGCGAGCTGGGTGCGCGGGTAATCCTGGAGCACCGTTTCGTAGTACGCCACCGCCTCCTTCACGCGACCTGCCAGCAACTCCACGCCGCCCATGCGCAGCGTGAGTCGCCCGTACTTCTCCTGCGCCGGTGTCGTGGGCGTGGCCACGCGCTGCACGGGCGGCAGGGCGCCGGCCGCGGTGCCGGTCGGGTTGGTCACGCGCTGAACCGTGGGAACGGGTGGCGGAAGCGGCACGTGCGAACGCGCGTCGCGCAGCAGCGCGCGGGCGTCGTCGAATTGGCGACTCGCCTCGAGGCAATCCACTTCGCGCAACAGGTAGCGCAAACGGTCATCGTCGGTGAGCGCGCGCGCACCGATCGTGCGGAAGTCCTCGCGTGCGCCTTGCCAGGCGCGCTGCTGGAAGCGCGCCTCGGCTCGCTGGCGGAGCGCCCGGTCCACGAGCGGGTGCTTGGGGTGATGCTCGAGAACCTGCCCGGCCGAAGCGGCCGCCTCCTGGTGGCGGCCCAGCGAGAGCAGCGCGCGCGAGCGCTCGTACCAGGCGAAGGGCACCAGATCGTGGCGCGGCGCCTGCGCGATGAAATTGTCGAACTTTTCCACGGCCGGCTCGTACTTGCGCGCGGCGCGATAGGACAGCCCCAGGAAGAACTCGGCGTCGGGGCGCAGCTCGCTCTTGGGGAAGCGTGTTTCGAACTCCTGCAGCATGGCCACGGCCTTCAGCGGATCATCGGTGCCCACCAGCGTGCGCGCCCACATGAGCCAGGCGTCGTCCACCCACTTGGAATTGGGGTGCACACCGAGGAGCTTTTTCGAGTAGTCGGCGGACTTGGTGTAGTTGGCACGCTGCGTCGTGCCTTCGCGATCCACCTCGTAGGGCTGCCCCGACGTGGCCTTCATGTAGTAGCGGCGCGCCAGGTAGAACGTGTTGTAATAGGCGCACGAGGCGGACAGCCCGGCCAGAAGCAGCAGCGCGGCGATGCGGGCGAGGCGTGCTCGAGTCACTTCGCGAGTCTCACCGCGGCGTCCTCACAGGGCTTCCTGCAGGCTCGTCACGTCGAGCGGCCCGCGGCGCATGGCCTCGAGCCCAGCCACGGTCACTTGCGCGCCCGCGAGCGTGGTCACCACGGTCACGCCCATGGCCACCGCGCGTTCGCGGATGGCCTGCTCGTCGTACTCCGACGCGCGTCCGAGCGGCGTGTTGATGACCAGTTGGATCTCCCCGTTCTCGATGAGGTCCGCCACGTGCGGGCGGCCCTCGTGCACCTTGAACACCTCGCGCACCGGGATGCCGTTCCGGCCCAGGAACCGGGCGGTGCCGCGGGTGGCCACCAGTCCATACCCCAGTTCGACCAGCTTCTTCGCCATGAACGTGATGGAGCGCTTGTCGTCGTCGCGGACCGAGAGCAGGACATTACCCGACAGGGGCAGGGCCTCGCCCGCCCCGAGGTGGGCCTTGGCCAGGGCGCGCCCGAAGTCCAGGTCGCGGCCCATCACCTCGCCCGTGGACTTCATCTCCGGGCCCAGCAGCGAGTCCTCGCCCGGGAAACGGCTGAACGGCAGCACCGGCTTCTTGACACTGATCATCCGTGGCTCGGTCTCGGCCGGCCGGATGTCCGACAATCGTTCACCGGTCATCACGCGCGCCGCCAGCCGCGCCAGCGGGATGCCGACCGCCTTGCTCACGAACGGCACGGTGCGCGAGGCGCGCGGATTGGCCTCGAGCACGTAGATCTCGCCCAGCCGCACGGCGTACTGCACGTTCATCAGGCCGCGCACGCCCAGCGCGCGCGCGAGCCGTGCGGTGATGGCGCGCACCTCGGCCACGGTCGAATCTCCCAGCGTGAACGGCGGGATGACGCAGGTGGAATCCCCCGAGTGGATACCCGCCTCCTCGATGTGCTCCATGACCGCGCCCACCAGCACCGTCTCGCCGTCGGCCACGGCGTCCACGTCCACCTCGAGCGCGCCTTCCAGGAACTTGTCGAGCAGCACCGGCTCGTCCACCGACACGAGGGCCTCGCGCGTGAGCCACTCCTCGAGCTCGCTTCGCTCGTGGACGATGCGCATGCCGCGTCCGCCCAGCACGTAAGACGGCCGCACCAGCACCGGGTAGCCCAGTTGCTCGGCGAACGCCAGCGACTCCTCCCGCGTGGTGGCGATGCGGGACTCGGGCTGCTTCAAGCCCAGACCCGCCACCAGGTCGCGCCAGCGCGAGCGGTTCTCGGCCAGGTCCAGCCCGTCGAATGACGTGCCCAGGATCGGCACGCCCGCCTCGTGCAGCGCGCGCGCCATCTTCAACGGTGTCTGCCCGCCCAACTGCACGATGACGCCCATGGGTTTCTCGCGGTCCACGATGTTCAGCACGTCCTCGGCGGTGAGCGGCTCGAAGTAGAGTCGGCTCGACACGTCATAGTCGGTGCTCACCGTCTCGGGATTCGAGTTGACGAGCAGCACGTCGAAGCCGCGGGACTTGAGCTCGAGTGCTGCCTGCACGCAGCAGTAGTCGAACTCGAGTCCCTGCCCGATGCGATTGGGCCCCGAGCCGATGATGAGGACACGCGGCCGCGTGGAGTCGGGCACCTCGCACTCGTCCTCGTAGGTGGAATAGAAGTACGGCGTCTCGGCCTTGAACTCGGCCCCGCACGTGTCCACCGCCTTCATCACCGGCACGATGCCCGCGTTGATCCGG
>JANNKI010000146.1:0-2755 GCA_031396225.1 bacterium
CCGGGAACTTCCGTGCGGTGCGCGCGGCACGGATGCGCTTGAGTGCCGCGCCCTCGGACAGGTGCAGCTCGCGCACGCAGTACTCGAACATCGAGGGATAGGCCGCCGGCGCGTACAGCCGGCGTGTGTCCACCTCGGCGAGATGGGCGAGCAGCGAGGCGGTGGTCGTGCGGTCCTGGCCGACGAGTGAAGCGAGGTCCCTGAGCAAGTTGTGATCGGCGACGTGCGACAGCGAGTAGTTCGGCATGGCGGGTCTCCGCGGCGATGAGTTGTCGCGGGGGCACATGCTTTATAGCACGCGGGTTTTCGACGCTCGTGCGGGCCCGGAGTGCGCGTCGAAAGCGTCACGACGAGCGAATTCGTGCGCAGTCAGCGTTCGTGGCGCGTGCTCGCATCCTGCGCACGCTGGCGCGGCCCGAAGAGAGGAGCCGCGCATCGCGCGAGGGTGGGGTAAGCGAGCCCGTCAAGTGAATTCCTGGGTCCAGACCGGGCACATTGGTTACACGCCAGACCGGGGACATGGGTAACACCACCCGGTTGCACCCCAGCGCTCACTCGCCTCGTTGTGAAGAGGTGAACGCGGGAGGATGGCGGAGAATCAGTGCGCCGTCCCTCCTTCCCTGTTCAAGCATGACCGAAGCTGACGCGGCCGGGGACGCAGCGCGCGTCCGCTGGCATCCCGCACGCCCTTCAAGCACCATGCGCCGACGTGAACATCCTCCCGTTGGACCCCGACGCGCCGACCGACCTTGTCGAGCGCTGGGACCGCTTCGTGCAGGGCTGCGACGAGGGCACGTTCTTCCATCGCGCCGCCTGGCGGCAGGTGCTCGCCCGGACGTTCGGGCACCGCCCCTACTTCCTGTACGCCGAATCAGGTGGCGAGATCCGCGGCGTCCTGCCGATGGCGCGACAGAAGAGCGTGCTGCTGGGCGACGCGCTCGTCTCCACGCCGTTCTGCGTGTACGGCGGCGTGGCCGCCGCCGAGCCCGCGGCCCGCGCAGCCCTGGAGCAGGCGGCGGTCGAGCTGGGCGAGCGGCTGGGCGTGGATCACGTGGAGTTCCGGAACCTCCAACCGCGCCGCGACGACTGGGTGCGGCACGAGCGCCACGCCACGTTCCGCCGTGCCATTCACGTCGAACCCGAGCGGAACCTGCTCGACATCCCGCGAAAGCAGCGCGCCGAGGTGAGGAAGGGCATCGAGCGCGGCCTCGTGGCCGCCGCCGGCACGGATGCCGGTCTGTGCTGGGACCTGTACGCCACGAGTGTGCATCGCCACGGCACGCCGGTGTACGCACGGCGCTATTTCCGCGACCTCGCCTCGGCGTTCGGGAGCGACTGCGAGTTCTTCTTCATCCGGCGCGAGGGCCAACCCGTCGCCTCGCTGCTCAACTTCTACTTTCGCGACCAGGTGCTCCCCTACTACGCCGGCAGCGCCGGCGACGGCCGCGATGGCGAGGTGCATCCGTTCATGTACTGGGCGCTCATGAACCACGCCGCCGCACGTGGCGCGCGCGTCTTCGACTTCGGCCGGAGCCCGATCGGGAGTGGCGGCTGGTCTTTCAAGAAGAACTTCGGGTTCGAACCCCAGCCGCTCGCGTACGAGTACCGGCTCGTGCGCGCGAGTCACGCCCCGGAGGTGGACCCGAAGAGCCCAGGTTACGCACTGCTCGTGAACACGTGGCGACACCTGCCGCGCTGGGTGGCGAACGCCGTGGGCCCGTGGGCGGCGCGGCAGATCGGCTGAGTCAGCTTGCCGGAGGGGGCGTCAGGTCCTTGCGCATGTTGAACATCGCGTGCCCGCCCTTCTCGTAGCGGCGCGCCACCTGGAGTCCCTTGGCGAGGTAGAGCTTCACGGCCGCCACGTTCCCCTCGTGCACGTTGAGTTCGTAGCGCTCGATGCCCTGCCGGCGGAACTCGTCGTGCGCCGCGCCCATGAGTGCCGCGCCCACGCCACGGCCGCGGGCGCGGCCGGAGACGCCCAGGTAGACCAGCTCAGGCACGGCTGCCACGGTCGCGGTGCCCGAGGCGAGCCTGGTGATCACGGCGCGCGCGAGCCCGAGCGGGTGCGCGCCGAACACGAAGCTCGCGATGTCGCCGGGGCCGGCGAGGAGTGCCCGTGAGAAAAGTCGCGAGATATCGGGCGTGATCATGACGAACCCGAGCAGCGTGCCGTCGGTGTCGGGCGCCACACACACCGTGGCGACGCTGCGCGCGATGGCATTGGCGTAGAAACGCCGCACCACGCGCGGCCCGAGCGGCGTGAAGTCGCTGACGTCGCCGGGAAGCGTCTCCATGTGAAGCACGGCGAGCGCCGCCGCGTCGGCGGGCGTGGCGAGACGCGTGGTCACCACGGGCGGCTTCCAGGGAGCTTGCGCATTCCGTTCCCACGATACACCAGGAATCTGCTAGACCTTCCCGCCATGCTCGACGCCCTAGGCCGCCGCCGCGCCCAGCGCGCATGGTGCCTGTATGACTGGGCCAACTCCGCGTTCGCGACCAGCGTGGTATCGGCCATCCTTCCGGTTTACTTCGCGCGCATGGCCGCGAAGACCATGCCGGCGCACGAAGCCACCGCGCTCTGGGGCTATGCCAGTGCGGCCGCACTCGCGGTGACCGCACTGCTCTCGCCGCTCGTGGGGGCACTCGCCGACCAGACGCGCCGGCGAAAGCCGCTGCTGCTCGCGTGCGTGGTGCTGGGAAGTGCGGGCACGCTCGCGCTGGCGATCACGCCCGCCGGCACGTGGAACGGCCTGCT
>JANNKI010000226.1:0-11895 GCA_031396225.1 bacterium
GCTCATCGCCCGCTGAATGCGCCAGCTTGAAGTGCGGGGCGGGCCACGTTAGCTTGAACACTTCGCCGCCCATGGCAGGGCCGCCGTCCGCGCTCCCCGCCCGCGGCCCGGAGAATCCGGTATTGACCCCCTGCCCCGTCCCACACGCCCCGTCTGGACTTCGCCGCGCACGCGCGTTCGCAACGATGTCGCGCTTGGGCCTGCTCGCGCTGGTCGCGCTGGTCGTGCTGCCTGGCTGCTCGATCAAGCGCTATGCCCTGAAGAGCGTGGCCAACTCGCTCACCAGTGGTCCCGACGTGTTCGGCACAGACGACGACCCCGAGTTGGTGCGCGACGCGCTGCCGTTCGGCTTGAAGACGATGGAGTCCCTGCTCGCCGCGCTCCCCGAACACGAGGGCCTGTTGGTCACGCTGAGCAAGGGCTACACGCAGTACGCCTATGCCTTCGTGCAATCCGAGGGCGACTTGCTCGTCAACGCCGATTACGCGCGCGCCAGCGTGCTGCACGAGCGGGCGTACCGCCTGTACCTGCGTGCCCGGGGCTTCGGGCTGCGCGCGCTCGCGCTGCGCCACCGCGGCATCTCCGACTCGCTCGCGCTGTCCCCGGATCGCGCGGCGGCACGGTTGTCCAGGCGCGACCTTGCGCCGCTCTACTGGACGGCGGCCAGCTGGGGCTCGGCCATCTCGCTCGGCAAGGATCGGCCCGAGATGCTCGCCGACCTGCCTGCGATCCGCGCGCTGGTCGAGCGTGGCCTGGTCCTGGACGAGCGCTACGAATCTGGCGCGTTCCACGAAGCGGCGATCCTGCTGGACGCCCTGCCCGAGGTGATGGGCGGCTCGGTGGAATCGGCGCGCCGCCACTTCGCCCGCGCCGTGGAGCTCTCCGGCGATCGCCGCGCCTCGCCCTACCTGACGCTCGCCCAGAGCGTGTCGGTGATGAAGCAGGATCGCGCCGAGTTCCGTCGCCTGCTCGTGCGCGCGCTCGCGTTCGACGCCGACCGCGAGCCCTCGCAGCGACTCGCCACGATCGTGCTCCAGCGCAAGGCCCGCGCGCTGCTCCAGCGCCAGGACGAGTTCTTCCTCGATGATGCCAGCCTCCCCGAGTCCCCCACGACGCAGGAGAAACGATGACCGGCCTGCCGTACCGTTCCTTGCTCGCGCTCCCGCTGCTCTCCGCCGTGCTGCTCACCGCGGCACCCACGCTTGGACAAAGCCCCGCGCACGCCCAGGCGTTGGTGGTGAAACTCGCCACGCTCGTCCCCGAGGGCTCGGTGTGGGACAAGTCGCTCCGTGACATGGGTGCGGAGTGGGCGAGCAGCACGCAGGGACGCGTGACGCTGCGCGTCTACCCCGGTGGCGTGGCGGGCGACGAACCCGACGTGGTGCGCAAGATGCGCATCGGCCAACTGCAGGCGGCCGCCATCACCACGGCGGGCCTGGCGTCCATCGACCCGGCTTTTAACGTCTTCAACGTGCCCATGTTCTTCACGTCGTACCCCGAGCTCTACGCAACGCTCGACAAGCTCGAACCCGTGTTGCGCCAGCGGCTCGAGGCCAAGGGATTCATCCTGCTCTCCTGGGGCCACGGTGGCTGGGTGTACTTCTTCACCAAGTCCCCGGTCGCAACCGTGGAGGGACTGCGCAAGGCGAAGATGTTCATCTGGGCCGGCGACGACCAGATGGTGAACGTGTGGAAGACCAAGGGCTTCAACCCCGTGCCGCTCGCGGCCACCGACATCATGACGGGGCTCCAGACCGGGATGATCGACTCCTACCCCACCACGCCGCTGCTGGGCCTCACGCTGCAGTGGTACCGGCAGACGCCGAACATGGTGGGCATGGGCATGGCGCCGCTCGTGGGCGGCCTGGTCATGACCAAGACGGCGTGGGCGAAGCTGCCGGCGGCGGACCGCGCCAAGGTGCAGGTGGCGTGCGACCGCATGGAGAAGCGGCTCGAGGTTGAGGTGCCGCGCCAGGACACCACGGCCGTGGGCGAGATGCAGAAGCGCGGGCTCAAGGTGAACGCGGTGACGCCGGCGAGCGCGATCCAGTTCCGCTCGGTGGCCGAGGACTTCGCCACGTCCATGGCGGGCATTCGCATCCCACCCGAGGTACTGGCGCTGGCGCGCAGGGAGCGCGACGCGTTCCGCGCGCGGACCCGCGGCGCGAAGTAGTGCTGCGGCCGCAGGCCGCCGCGGACACGAAGGCCCGGGCGGAGGCCCGGGCTTTCGTGTTCCACGAATCGAGGTGAGTGCGCGACTCGCTTACGCCGCACGCCTCGTGGCCGGCGGCACTTCGCGCAGGCCGCCGTTCAGTTGGTTCCAGTAGGCCGCGCTCGGCGCCTGCTCCGCGTTCATCTGCTGCACCAACGAATGCACGGCGAACGCCACGCCGGCCATCGTCGTGAACGATGCCATCAGCTCACCGCGCGGCGCCGCGCTCGCGAACACCCAGGCGAAAACCACGGCCACCAGCGTGACGGCGTTGGCCTGCGCCAACGGCAGCCAGTCGTGGCCGAGCCCCGATGCGGGAATGGCCTGCAGCTGCGAGAGGCGCGTGAACCACTGCGCTCCGTCGCGGTCCTTCTCGTAGGTCTCCTGCACGTAACCTTCGATCAGCCGCGCCTCGCGGCGCGAGCGAAGCGTGAGGTAGAAGCCGAACGCCGCGCACAGCACGGCTGGGAGCATGAGCCCCGGGCTGCGCGCCGAGAGCGCGCCGGCGAGCAGCACGGCGGACGTCACCGACGCAGCGGTCCAGCACAGCAGGGAGGTTCGAGCGACGTCGCGCGCGCGGCTCATCAGCGCGGCGTACTCGTGTTCCCGGATCGATTGGGTTCCGAGCATGGCACCCTCGCTTTCGGTCCTCGGGGGATGGCCCCGGCTCTCGGGACCGCCATGGGCATCGGCCGAGCCGCGCCCGGAGATGAGCCCCACGCGATCGTGGCCGTGGCGTTGCCTCCCGGCCGCTCCAGTGCGAGATTCGCGCCCCTCAGCCGCCCACGTTCCCGGAGATCCGACCATGCGCGTCCTGCCGCTGTCCCGCTACCTGTGGAGCGCCCTCGGGGTGCTCGTCCCGCTGCTCGAGCCGGCCTCGCTCCGAGCGGCCGACCCGGGCACGCTCGGCTATTACCGATTCCCGAGCGTGCGCGGCAACAGCGTCGTGTTCACGGCCGAGGGCGACCTGTGGAAGGTCTCGCTCGAGGGCGGGCTCGCGCAGCGTCTCACGTCGCATCTCGGCGAGGAGACGCGCGCCGCGCTGTCGCCCGACGGACGCTGGGTGGCGTTCTCCGCCACTTATGACGGCCCGACCGAGGCCTACGTCATGTCCGCCGAGGGCGGTATCCCGCGCCGGCTCACGTGGGACTGACTGCGGGCGCTGGTCGTGGGTTGGACGCCGGCCGGCGAGGTGATGTTCACGTCGCGCCGGGGCTCGGGCTTTCCCGCGGGACAGCTGTTCGCGGTGGAACCCGTCTCGCTCGCGCGACGCGCGATCCCGTTGGCGCAGGCTTCCGAAGGCGCGTGGGACGGCACGACGCTCGTGTTCACGCGGCAGGAGCCGAACATCAGCTTCACGCGGCGCTACCGCGGCGGCACGATCCAGCAGTTGTGGCGCTGGGACGGCGGACGCGACGAAGCGCGCCCTCTGCTCGCGGGCGACTCGGCCGCGAGCCGCACGCCCATGCCGTGGCAGGGCCGCGTGTATTTCGTCGGCGACCGAAGCCTCGACATGAACCTGTGGTCGGCAATGCCCGACGGCAGCGACGCGCGCCAGCACACGTTCCACAAGGGCTGGGACGTGCTCGGCGCGTCGCTCGCGGACGGACGCATCGTGTACCAACTCGGCGCCGACCTGCGCGTGTACGACATCGCCCGGAACGACGACCGGGCGCTGCCCATTCGCATCGGCTCGGACCTGGACCAGACCCGCGAGCGCTGGGTGCAGAACCCGTCCGAGTGGGTGACGAGCGCGCACCTGTCGCCGAACGGCGACCGCGTGGCGCTCACCGCGCGCGGCCAGGTGTTCGTGGTGCCGGTCGAGGATGGCCGGCTGGTGAGCGCGACCCGGCAGCCCGGCGTACGCTGGCGGCAGGCGCGCTTCCTGCCCGACGGCAAGAACCTCGCGGCGCTCTCCGACGCGAGCGGCGAAGTGGAGTGGTGGAAGCTTCCGGCCAACGGGGTCGGCGACCCGACGCAACTGTCGCGCGATGCGAAGACGCTGCGCTTCGACGGCGTGCCCTCGCCCGACGGAAAGTGGCTCGCCCACTGGAACAAGGACCAGGAGCTGTGGCTGCTCGAGGTGTCGAGCGGGGCGCATCGGCGCATCGCGCTGAGCGAGGAATGGGACGACATCCGCGACGTCACCTGGTCCCCGGATTCGCGCTGGATCGCTTACGTGCGCGCGACCTCCACGCTGCTCGCCCAGGTCATGGTGCACGACACGCGCGGCGGTCGCGCTACCGCGGTGACGAGCGAACGCTGGGACAGTTGGAGCCCGGCATGGAGCCCGGATGGCAGGTGGTTGTGGTTCTTGTCCGACCGGCGGTTCGACACCGTGGTGCGGAGCATCTGGGGCTCGCGCCAGCCGGACCCGTTCTTCGACCGCCCCACGCAGGTGTTCGGTGTGTCGCTCCGGAAGACGTTTCGCTCGCCGTGGGCCAAGCTCGACGAATTACACGCGGCCGACGCCGGCGAGGAGAAGCCGGCCGGCGACACAAAAGGTGCGACAAAAGCCGGCAAGTCCGAGAAGCCGGCCGGCAGCGTTCCCGTCGCGGTGGAGATCGAGCTCGAGGGGCTTCAAGCGCGGCTGGTGGAGGTTCCGGCCGACGCGGGCAACCTGCGTTCGCTCACCACCGACGGCAAGCGCCTCTACTGGCTCGCCAGCGAATCCGACGTGAACGCCAAGCCCGACCTCCAGTCGTTGGAGATCGCGCGCAAGCACGACGGCGTGAGCACCGTGCTGGCGGGCGTCGAGTCCTACGAACTCTCCGGAGACTCGAAGAAGCTGCTCCTGAAGAAGGGCGATGCCTGGTACGTGTTCGACGCGGCGGCCAAGGCGCCGGAGAAGCTGGACAAGTCGAAGTTGCCGCTCGTGGGGTGGACTTTCTCGTTCGATCCGCGCATCGAGTGGCGCCAGATGTTCACCGAGGCGTGGCGGCTCGAGCGCGACTATTTCTACGATCGCGGCATGCACGGGGTGGACTGGAAGGCGCAGCTGGAGAAGTTCCGCCCACTCGCCGAGCGCGTCACCACGCGCGGGGAACTCTCCGATGTCTTCCAGCAGATGGTCGGCGAGTTGTCGGCGCTGCACATGTACGTCTACGGCGGCGACCACCGTCGCGGCTCGGACCAGAGCGAACCGGCGGGCCTGGGGGCGCGGCTCGCGCGCGACGAGAAGGCCGGCGGCTGGCGCATCCAGCATGTCTTCGCCACCGACCCGCACGAGCCCGCAAAGCTCGGTCCGCTGGCGCGTCCCGAGGCCGATGTGCGCGCGGGCGACGTGCTGCTGGCGGTGAACGGCGTGGCGACGCTGTCGGTCGCCGACCCCGGAGCATTGCTGCGTGGGCAGGCGGGCAAGCAGGTGCTGCTGCGCGTACAGCGACCCGGAAGCTCCCCGCGCGACGTGATCGTGACGCCCGTGCCGCCGGCCCGCGAGACCGACCTGCGCTACACCGAGTGGGAGTACACGCGCCGCCTGCGCGTGGACTCGCTATCGGCCGGCCGCGTGGGCTACGTGCACCTGCGCGCCATGGGTGCGGCGGACATGGCGCAGTGGCACCGCGATTACTTCCCCGTGTTCGACCGCGACGGGCTGGTCATCGACCTGCGCGGGAACCGGGGCGGCAACATCGACGCATGGATCCTGGGGAAACTCCTCCGGCGCGCCTGGATGTGGTGGCAGCCGCGCTCGGGCCGCGCGTTCGCGAACATGCCGTTCGCGTTCCAGGGCCGTATCGTGGCGCTCGTCAACGAGACGACGGTCTCCGATGGCGAGGCATTCGCGGAAGGCGTGCGGCGCCTGGGACTCGGCAAGGTGGTGGGCACGCGCACGTGGGGCGGCGAGATCTGGCTCTCGCAGGACAACTTCCTCGTGGACCGGGGCATCGCCACGGCGGCGGAGACGGGCGTGTACGGCCCAGAGGGCGACTGGCTGATCGAGGGCCATGGTGTAGCGCCCGACCTCGTGGTGGACAACTTTCCGCGCGCCACGGCCGAGGGCGGCGACGCGCAACTGGACGCCGCGGTGAAACTGCTGCTCGAGGACATCGCCCGCACACCGCGCGCGAAGCCCGTCGCGCCGCGCTATCCGGACAAGTCGGGGAGGCGATAGCGGGCGCACATCCAGGCCGAATGCGGGCATGGTCGCGCCGCCGGGGGCAGGCCGCAGTCGAGTTTCGCGGTGCCCTGGAAGCAGGCGTCATGTTAAACTTGCCGTGAACCTCCGCTCGCCATCGATCCCATGACGCAGGAGTTCCCGACGCCGGACACCAATCCATTTGGGTCATGTTGAGCGACTGCTTTGAAGCCGTGTGCAACGGCACCAGCTTCCCGGCGCGCACCTACTCCCTGGGGCGCATCGCCCTTCACACCGACGCGCCCACCCAGAGCAAGCGGAGCACATGGGGCCAGGTCAAGCAGCTCTATCGTTGAGATCGTCCGTCGGGTGCGTCGTCGCGCTGCTGCTCTACGCGGCCCCCGCCCACGCCGCCCCCATGCTGTTCCCGGCCACGCCCGACGGTCCCGCCGAATGGCGTGACGAACGAGCGGTCGCGCCCTATCTCGCCGCGTGGAAGGCCGCGGGGCTGGAGCGCACCCGGAGCCTCCGGGCCGCCGCCACGCCGAACCAGCAGGCGTTCGATGTGCGCTGGTACGACCTGGACCTCACGTTCACGCCGGCCGGCACGCAGGTCGCCGGCACCGTGCGCACGCAGGCCACGGTCCTCGCGGGGCCGCTTACCACGCTCGACCTGGACCTGCTCTCGAACATGCTCGTGGATGCGGTGACCGCCGGCGGCGTGCCGGTCTCGTCTTCGCGAGTCGCCGACGTGCTCACCGTAAACCTCGACCGGGCGTACGCCGTGGGCGAGCTCGTGGACGTCCGCGTCACCTACCACGGCAGCCCGGTGGTCGGTGCGTTCGGATTCACCACCGCCAACGCTCGGCTGCTCATCTGGAGCCTGTCCGAACCCTACGGCGCGCGCTCGTGGTGGCCCTGCAAGGACGTGCCCGAGGACAAGGCTGACTCCGTCACCATTCGCTACACCGTGCCCACCGGCATGATCACGGCCTCGAACGGCACGCAGCTCTCGGCCACGGACAACGGCGTGAACGCGGTCACGCGCTGGCGCGAGAGTTACCCGATCGCGTCCTACCTCGTAAGCATCGCCAGCTATCCGTACACACGCACGGTGGACTGGTACCGGCCCACGCTCAGCGACTCGATGCGCATCGACTTCTTCAACTATCCCGAGACCGCCCCGACGGTGGCCGCAGTCCAGGCACGCGTGAAGGACATGCTCGGCGCGTTCGACGCGCGTTTCGGCCCCTACCCATTCTTCCTCGAGAAATACGGCCACGCGCAGTTCAACTTCGGCGGTGGCATGGAGCACCAGACGTGCAGCAGCATCGGCGTTTTCTCCGAGTTCATCGTGGCGCACGAGCTGGCTCACCAGTGGTGGGGCGACATGGTCACCTGCCGCGACTTCCACCACATCTGGCTGAACGAGGGCTTCGCCACCTACAGTGAGGCGCTGTGGGCGGAGTCCCAGGGCGGCCTCGCCGCCTACCGGGCCGATCTCGCGCTCAACAAGTACTACGGCCCGGGCAGCGTGTGGGTGCCGGACGACCAGAACTCCTCGCGCATCTTCAGTTCGAACCTGTCCTATAACAAAGGCTCGTGGGTGCTGCACATGCTACGCCGCGTGCTGGGCGACGCGGCGTTCTTCGCGTCGTTGTTGCAGTACCGGCAGGCGCACGAGTACGGCACCGCGGTCACCGAGGACTTCCAGGCCGTGTGCGAGACCGCCTCGGGCCGCGACCTCGACAGGTACTTCCAGCAATGGGTGTACGGCGAGCGACACCCCATCTACCGCATCGCGTGGAGCGCCGCCGCCGCGGCGGGCGGCCATGACGTGACGCTCACGCTGGAGCAGCGCCAGGACTGGCAGCTGTTCACGATGCCCGTGGACGTGCGCGTGCAGACCACGGCCGGCCCGCGCGACTTCGTGGTGCCCGATTCGCTGGCCTCGCAGACGTTCGTGCTGCACGTGGATGCCCAACCGCTGGCGGTGGAGCTGGCGGTGGAGCTGGACCCCGACGACTGGATCCTCGACCAGCTCGAGCAGGATGTGGTGCAACCGCCGTTCGACCGCGCCGTGCTGGTGGTGAACGGCGTGGACTGGGCCAACTACGGCACCGAGATCACCAGCGCCTACACCGACAAGGCGTTCTTCGGTGACTACGCCATCGACTTCTGGGACCACTTCCCCGCCCCCGCGGCAGGCTATCCCGCCACGCTGCCGGCCCCGCTCGGCCAGGGCGCGGTGCCGCCCGCCGTGCTGGGGCGCTATCGAAACGTCGTATGGGTCGGCAACAACTTCAACGGCGACGCCGAGTCGTGGGTGCAGACGCCGGTGCTCAACTACCTGCGCGCGGGTGGCAACGTGCTGCTCATGACGCGGCAAGCCGAGGCGTTCCTGAGCGACTCGCTGCTCGCCCGGCTCGGCATCACGCTCACGAACACCGGCGCCACGGTGATCGACTGCGTGGCCACGCGGCCGGGTTTCCTGAACATGGCGCGCGTCGGCACCCAGAGCGCCTGCGTCGCGTTCGACACCGTGCGCACGCATGCCGACAGCGAGCTGCTGTTCAAGACCACGTCCGGCTTCACGCCGCATCGCGGGCTCGGCGTGGTGCACATGCCGGCGGGCGGCGCCGGGTTACGGCCGGCGGGCGGCCGGTTCGCGTTCCTCTCGGGCCGACCCTACCGCTGGAATCACACCCAGCTCCGGAGCAACGTGACGAAGCTCCTCGCTGACTACTTCCTGGAGCCGTTGAGCGGGGTGTCCGTGGGCGGGCCGCCCGCGGCGGTGCTGTCGCTGGCGGCGGTGCGCCCCAATCCCTCGCAGGGCTCGAGGACGCTGCGATTCAGCCTGCCGGTCGCGGCACCCGTGCGGCTCGAGCTCTACGATCCGAGCGGGCGGCGCGTGCGCACGCTGGCGGCGGGCACGCTGGCCGCGGGCTCGCATGAGCGCTCGTGGGACGGGCGGGACGATCGTGGCCACGTCGCACCCGCCGGGCTCTACTTCGTGCGATTGCGCGCGGGCCGCGAGTCGCGCACGGAGCGATTCGTCCAGCTGCCGTGAGCGAGGCTGAGGTGCGTGTGCGTTGCCGGTGAACGCGGCTCAGCCCAGGTTGTGGAACACCTTCTGGACGTCGTCGTCCTGCTCCAGCAGGTCCACCAGTTTGAGCACGGCGTTCGCCTGTGCCTCGGGCAGGTGCACGGGGGTCTGCGGGATGTACTCCAGTTCCGAGGAGATCGGCGTGATGCTTCGGTCCTCGAGCGCCTTGGCCAGGTGACCGAAGTCCGCGAGCCCGCAGCGCAACAACAACTGCGGCTCGCCCTTCTCGCTCGAGGTCTCACCCAACTCCTCGAGTCCCGCGTCGATCAGGTCCAGCTCGAGTGTCTCGGCGTCCACGCCCGCTGGGTTCAGCCGGAACACGCCCATGCGCTTGAACTGGAATGAGACGCTGTTCGCGTTGCTCATGTTGCCACCACCCTTTGTGAAGTGATGGCGGATGTTCGCGACGGTGCGCACGATGTTGTCGGTGGCGCACTCCACGAGGATCGCGCTGCCATGCGGGCCGTAGCCTTCGTACAGCACCTCCTCGTAGCCCGCCGTGTCCAGCCCCGACGCCTTCTTGATCGCGCTCTCGACCTTGTCCTTCGGCATGTTCGCGGCGCGCGCGTTCTGGATGACTCGCCGGAGCGAGGGGTTGGCGTCCGGGTTCGGGCCGCCCTTCTTGATCGCGATGGTGATCTCTTTGCCGATACGCGCGAACAGCTTGGACATGCGGTCCCAGCGCGCGAACATCGTGGCCTTGCGAGTCTCGAAGATGCGTCCCATGGCGGAATCCGGGCGAAGGTGGCGAGTGAACGGGATCGGGGCCCCTGGAGGGGTGGGCGACTGGACAGGATAGTCGCCCGACGACAGGCGTTCAATCCGCAGCCGGTCCGCGACCGGTTCGAGCGTGACCGATTCGCCCTTGTTCGGACACGATGGCTCGTTGTATGAAGCGTCTTCCCACCCCTCTCGGAGGTCCCCATGCGAATCCCGTTCGGCGCTTTGGTCCTTGTGAGCATCCTCGCGGGGACCACGGCCCACGCCCAGACCACCGTTCACCAGCACTACGCCCCCGACGCTCGTGCCGATGTCCCAGCGCCCGACGGTTCGACCGCACCGCGACTCCAGAACCTGGGACGTCATCGGTTCCCCGTGACCACGCGCTCGGCGCAAGCGCAGCGATTCGTGGATCAGGGCGTGAATCTCTCCTACGCGTTCAATCATGCCGAAGCGGGCCGCGCATTCCGCGAGGCCGCGCGACTCGACCCGGCCTGTGCCATGGCGTACTGGGGCCAGGCGCTCGTGCTGGGCCCGAACATCAACGCCCCCATGGACACCGCGGACGAGCGCCGGGCGCACGCGTTGGTCGCCCAGGCGATGCAGCGCCGGCGCGGCGCCTCGCCGCGCGAACAGGCCTACATCGAGGCGCTTGCCCGGCGCTACAGCGGAGACGCCGCTGCACGAGTGGCCGGCGACTCGGCCTACGCCGAGGCCATGGCGGGCGTGGCGCGCCGCTACCCCGCGGATCTCGACGCGCAGGTCCTCTGGGTCGAGGCCGCCATGGATCTGCGGCCGTGGAACTACTGGCGGCGGGATGGCACGCCGCAGCCCGGCACACCCATGCTCCGCGCGCGGCTCGAGGCGATCATCGCGAAAGCGCCTGAGCATCCGGGCGCGCTCCATCTCTACATCCACCTGGTCGAGGCCACCACGGACGCCGGCCTGGCGGAGCCGGCGGCGGACCGGCTGAGGCCATTGATGCCCGGTGCGGGGCACATCGTGCACATGCCCTCGCACATCTATATGCGCGTGGGCCGTTACGCCGATGCCGTCAAGAGCAACGAGTTGGCCGTGGCCGCCGACGAGGACTACATCACGCATTGTCGCGCGCAGGGCCTCTACCCGATGGCCTACTACCCCCACAACGTGCACTTCCTGTGGGCGGCGGCCACGATGGAGGGACGCTCGGCGCTGGCGATCGCGTCCGCGAGGAAGGTCGCCTCGCAGGTGAGCGACTCGATGCTCACCGCGCTGCCGCTGCTCGGCGGCTTTCGCGTGGTGCCCTGGTACGCGCTTACGCGCTTCGGTCACTGGGACGAGATGCTCGCCGAGCCCCGCCCGCGCGCCACGGACCGCTACCTGCTCGGGACGTGGCACTACGCGCGAGGACTCGCGCTGGTCGCCAGAGGGCGGCGCGACGAAGCCACGCGCGCGCTCGACACGCTGCGGGCGATCGTGGCCGAGAAGAGCCTTGAGTTCTCGCTATTCTCCCCCAACACCGCCCGGAACATCCTGTCGGTGGCGCCGGAGGTGCTGGCCGGTGAACTGGCCGCGGCGCGCGGAGATCACGACGCGGCGGTCCGGCACCTCGAGCGAGCGTCGCGGTTCGAGGACGCGCTCGTCTACACCGAACCCGAGGAGTGGCACTATCCGCCACGGCACGCGCTCGCCGCCATGCTGCTGGCCGCGGGACGCGCACGCGAGGCGGAGACGGTGTACTGGGACGACCTGCGCCGCCACCCCGAGAACGGCTGGGCACTGCGCGGCCTCGCCGAC
>JANNKI010000253.1:0-10191 GCA_031396225.1 bacterium
CATCTCGAACCTGCTGCGCGTCACGGTCGAGCACGACTCCACCTACCAGGACTCGACGGCCCGGTTCGCGTCGTGGGGCACGCTCAACGGCCGGGTCGAGATCGCGTCGGGACCGAACGGCGAGTCGATCGCGCTCTGCCCCTCGATTCTGCTGAGCCTGCCGCCGGTGATCCGGTTGTGCATAAAGTCCGAGCCAGCGACTTGCGACGCGAACCAGGACGGACACTCCGACGTGCGCGACCTCGTGCTCATGACGCGGTGCCTGTGGCACGAGCTGTCCCCCGAGGACCGCGCGCGCATGTGCATGGACTGTGACCAGGACGGCGTGTTCGCGTTCCAGGACCTGGTGTGCTGCGCGCGCCATATCCTGCGGCTGCCGCTGGTGCCCCGCGACAGCGTGCAGGCGAACGATGCCCTTCACGTGAGCTTCGATGAGCCGCAGCGGGACGGCGATGGCTGGCTCGTGCGTGTGCGCTTGACCGGCGCCAACGCACTCGGCGCGGCGTTGCTACGACTGCGCTACCCGGCCGAACGGTGGCGGGCGGACATCCCGGTGTTCATCGGCGCTCGGACCGACGCCGCCTCAGAGGGCTGGCTGCCGCTCATCGACCCCGAGCAGCCGGGAGTCGTGCAACTCGGCGGCCTGCGGCTCGCCGAGACGGCTTCGTCCGAGCTCGAGTTCCTGTTGCGCTTCACGCCAACGGCCGCCACGCACGAGGCCGACCAACTCGTCGTCGAGGGCGCGGACCTGGCCGCGCTCGACGGCACCGTGCTCACGCCCGCGGCGGCGCTGCCCAACCTGTCGCTGTTCGCGCCGCAGTCGCCACCCGCACTGCCGGCCTCGATCGAACTGAGCCCGGCACGGCCCAATCCGTTCGCGCGGTCCACGCGCTTCACGGTGAGCCTGCCGCGCGAGGCGAACGTGGACCTGTCCGTCCTCGACCTGGCCGGCCGCCGAGTCGCCCTGCTGCTCAAGGGGCGGGTCGCGGCGGGGCAGCGGGACGTCTCGTGGGACGGATCGAACGCGCGAGAGGGCGTCTACTTCGTGAAGCTGGTCGTGGATGGCCGTGTGTACTCGAGGCGCGTGGCCCTCTTGCGAAACGGTCGCTGACCGGGAACAGGCTCCTACCGGGAGTGAGCCTGGTCCTCGAGGGGCCGCGGGGCGACCCGCGGCCCTTCCGATGTCGGGGCCACGGTTTTTGACACATGCCGCGCGCGCTCCCTACGGTGCCCGGATGACCGCTCACGACTCCACGCCACCCGCCGTCGAGACGCGCAACCTCAGGCGCGTGTTCAAGAGCGCGCGCGGCTCGCCCGAAGTCGTGGCGCTCGATGGCGTGGACCTGCGTATCGAGCGCGGCGAGGTGTTCGGGCTGCTGGGGCCGAACGGCGCCGGCAAGACCACGTGCATCAAGATCCTCAACACGCTGCTCTATCCCTCGAGCGGCGAGGCGTTCGTGGCCGGCCACAACGTGGTGCGCGAGTCGGGGGAGGTGCGCCGCCGCATCTCGCTGGTCTCGGGGGGCGAGAACTCGGGCTACGGCATCCTCACCGTGCGCGAGTGCCTGTGGATGTTCTCGCAGTTCTACGGCGTGCCCTCGGCGGAGGCGGGGCCACGCGTGGACCTGCTGCTCGAGGCGGTCGGGCTCACCGACCTCGCACGCACGCGCATCAATCGCCTGTCCACCGGCGAGCGCCAGAAGATGAACTTCGCCCGCGGGTTCGTGTCCGACCCCGAGATCCTGTTCCTCGACGAGCCCACGCTGGGCATGGACGTGAACGCGGCGCGGACGATGCGCGAGTTCGTCATGGTGTGGGTGCGCGAACGCGCCGGTCGCACGGTGCTGCTCACCACGCACTACATGGCCGAGGCCGACCAGATGTGCGACCGCATCGCGATCATCGATCGCGGCCGGGTACTGGCGTGCGACACTCCGGCGGTGCTGCGGCGTTCGGTCGAGGGTGGCCAGCACGTGGAGCTCGAGGTGCTGGGCGTGCCCGATGGCCTGACCGAGGTGGACGGCGTGGCCGTCACCTGGGGCGCGCCGCATCCCGAGCGTGGCACGCACACCATGAAGCTTCGGCTCTCCGACGGCGGCCGCCTGCCGCTGCTGCTGCGCGCGCTCGAGACCCAGGGCGTGGCCGTGCGCGGCGTGTCCACGCGCGAGACGAGCCTCGAGGACGCGTTCATCGCCATCGTGGGGCGCGGGCTCGACGACGGCGAGGCGCCGGGATGAACGTAGCCACCGGCGGACCCGGACCCGCCTCCGGCGGGTACCCCCGCGCGGGTATCGTGCCCGGCGTGCGCGAGCGCCACACCGGAGCGAGACTGTTCGTGCAGGCGATGTGGGCGCGCGCTTACGTGCGCATCGCCGGGTCGCTGCGCGAGCCCACGTGGATCATCTCCGACGCCATCTTCCCCAACCTCGGCATGTGCGCGTTCGTGCTGCTCTATCGAGCGCTCGGGGCGTCGCGCGAATACGAGGCGCTGGCGGTGGTGGGCGGCGTGCTCACCACCTACTGGATCAACGTGGTGTGGGGGATGGGCGCGCAGCTTTACTGGGAGAAGCAGCAGGGGCAGCTGCAGCTCTACTTCGCCGCGCCCTGTTCGCGCATGGCGATCCTGTCCGGCATGGCGGTGGGGGGACTCGCAGCCACCATCGTGCGATCGCTGGTCGGCGTGGCCATCGGTGTCTGGGTGTTTCACATCGAATTCGCGCCGTTCTCGCCGTGGGTGCTGGCGGGCGTGTTCCTGCTCACCATGGTCGCGCTCTATGCGCTGGGGATGACGCTGTCGAGCCTGTTCCTGCTCTACGGTCGCGAGGCGTGGCACACCGCGAACGCGCTACAGGAGCCCGTGTACTTCCTGTCGGGCCTCTACTTCCCGATCCGCTCGCTCGGCGCGCTCGGCAGCGTGGCGGCCGGGATCCTACCGCTCACGCTCGGCACCGACGCGATCCGCCAGGTGCTCATGGGCCCGGCCGCGCACGGCCTGCTGCCGCTGCCGCTCGAGGCGCTGGCGCTGGCCGGGTTCGGCGTGCTGTTCCTGTGGCTCGCCAGGCGTTCACTCGCCTACCTGGAGGCGCTCTCCAAGCGGGAGGGGAGGCTCACGCAGCGATGGCAATGATCTCTTCGCTGCGCACCTCGTTCGCGCGCGCCCGCACGGCCGCGTGGCTCGGCTGGCAGGTGGAGGGCAACTGGGCGGACCCGGTGTTGTTCGGCATCTATGTCCTTGCCCGGCCGCTCGCCACGGCGCTCATCCTGGCCACCATGTACGGCGCCGTGCGCGGAAGCGGTGCGGACCACGCCGTGTTCGTGGGGTTCTACGTGGCGAACGCGTTCCACTCCTACGTGAACACCGTGCTGGTCGGGCTCGGCTGGGTGGTGTTCGAGGAGCGCGAGGAGTACGAGACCCTCAAGTACGTCTACGCCTCGCCGGTGGGCATGTTCACGTACCTGGCGGGCCGCTCGCTGGTGAAGTTCGCGCTCGCCACGGTGAGCGTGCTCGTCACGCTCGGCGTGGGCTGGTTCCTGCTGGGAGTGCGCTGGGACTGGGCGCAGGTCCAATGGCTCCCGCTCGCGGCCTCGCTCGCGGCGGGACTGGCCTCGACGCTGTTCCTCGGGTTCCTGCTGGCGGGCTGGTCGTTGGTGTTGATGCGCTCGGCGATGGTCGTGCTCGAGGGCGCGACGCTGGCCTCCTACCTGCTGTGCGGCGTGATCTTTCCGATCGACCTGTTGCCGCGGCCGCTCCAGTGGTTGGCGATGGGACTGCCGTTCACGTGGTGGTACGAAGCGCTGCGCCGATTCCTCACCGGCCATGGCACGCGTGGTCTGATGGAGCGTTTCACCGACACGCAGGTGCTGCTGGCGCTCGGTGCGGTCTCGCTTGTGTTCGCCGCGCTCGCTCGCTGGGGCTACTTCGCATTCGAGCGCCGCGCCCGCGCGCTTGGCCGCCTGGACCAGACGACACTGTTCTGACGGCCCTGACGTCCATGACGTCCATGACGTCCATGGCGTCTGCGGCCTCGCACACGCAACGCCTCGCACTGCGCTCTGCATGGCGCGGCTCTCGGGCTGCTGCGTGTTCCCGCCCAGCGCGCGTGCGCTCCCTTCCACTTGCGGGCGCGAAACCGTTGCGCGGCTTCGTGGCGCGGGGTTTGCACTGACTCACGCCCGGCCCCGGGCTCGTCGAGGGGTTCGCCTCTCCGTGCCTGCCTTCACGTCCCGACCTCAGGGGGAAAGCCGTGCCCTTCGCCATACTCCTTGCGGCCAGTTTGCTGGCCGTTGCGCCCGACCTCGCCGCGGCCGAGAAGAAGCCCGCGGAATCCGCGACTCCCACCAGCCAGGTGGCCGCGTCGCCACCCGCGGAAGCTCTGCCCGCGCGTACCAAGGTGTCGGTGGGCGCGCGCGCGCCCGACTTCCAGTACCAGTCGTACGACGCGCTCTGGCAGAACCTGCATAACGTGCTCGAACATGGCGACGTCCTGCTCCTGTTCGGCGCCACCGACGTGGACCTGCGCACGCTCGAGCGCGAGCGCGAGGTGCTGTTGCGCAGCCGCGTCACGCCTCTCGCCGTGGTGGAGAAGAACGACCGCGACGTGTGGGCCTCGGTGCGACGTCTCGGGCTCTCGTTCAGCCTGCTCGCCGATCCGCGCGGCGTCATCGGCGCTCAGTACGGCGTCTTCGACGCCAGCCTCGGCCACTCGCGCACCGCGTGGTTCGTGATCGACGTGAAAGGACGCGTACGGCAGTCCGGCACGACCATGCCGTCTCAGGCCTGGCCGGTGGTCGCGGCCACGGCGCTCGGGCGTCCGATCGTCAGCTCCACGCAGAGCGCCTCGACCCGCTGAATCCGTGGCGATCGCGCGGCCCGGGCCGGTGGCCCGGGCCGTTTGCGTGGGTGCGGCCGTCGCGCTCGCCGTGGTTGCGGCGCGAGGCCCCGCAGGGTAGGTTCCCCGACTCTGGTGTCTGGAGTAGGCTCTCAAGCCCCATCCGGACGTCCCGCCGTTGACCCGGAATGGCGCATCTTGAGCGCCTGTCGAGGGTTGTCTATAGTCCGCCGCCCGGGCGGACACGCGGAGGGATGGCCGAGTGGCTTAAGGCGGCGGTCTTGAAAACCGCTGAGCGAAAGCTCCGTGGGTTCGAATCCTACTCCCTCCGCCAGTCCTTGCTTGGAGTGGTGGCCGAGAGGCCGATGGCAGCCGCCTGCTAAGCGGTTAGTCGGGTAAAACCGGCTCGGAGGTTCGAATCCTCTCCACTCCGCCATCACGCCCGGGGCGGCGATAGTGCCTCGCTCCGCCTTGTCGGATGAGGTGGGCCCATAGCTCAATTGGATAGAGCGTCTGACTACGGATCAGAAGGTTGGGGGTTCAAATCCTCCTGGGCCCGCCATTCGTTCCGGCGCCGCGCGTTCGATCGCCTGGTGGCCGGACCGAAGGGGCGAAGAAGCAACGGATCCGGCGCAGTGTGGCCGCCGGTAGCACCACGCTCCTGAGCTCCCCGCTTCCGGAGGTCGTCGACATGCGCCGTCCGCGCACCATCCTCTCGCTCGCACTCGTCGTCACTTCGTTCGTGCTGATCGCCGCGGCGTTCGTCTCGGCCGCCGAGAGGCAGCGAGCCGGCGACCGCTTGTGGACCGCGCCCGACCTGGCGGCCTACCCAGTCAAGAGCATCGCGATGTTGCCGCCCGCCACCTACGACGGCAACCTCGAAGCGCGCAAACTGGTCGAGCACGCGGTGGGGCAGGCGCTCAAGGCCTCGGGTCATCGTTGGGCCTCGCCGTTCCTCGTGCGCGACTACTTGCTCAAGGCGGGCGGGGATTCGCTTCTGAAAGCGATCAGCGACAAGCTGCTGAAGGACCCGCGCGTGGACTCGCTCGATGCCCCGTACCTCTCCCGCACGCTTCGCGCGCGCGCGCTGCTCACCGTGCGCGTGGATCAATTGGAGCGCCGCGAGCTGGAACACGGCCAGTCCGGGCGGCCGTCCACCACCGTGCAGCTGCGCGCTGCGTTGGTGGATTCCACCGGCCGGCTGTTGTGGACCGTGTACAGCAGCGAAACCGTGGAAGGCACCTTTCAAGAGGCCGGCGCCAACGTGATCGGCGTCAAGGCCTCCGGGCTCAACAACACCGCGGTGGGCGGCACCAGCGTGGCGCCGCCCTACCACGAGGTGCTCGCCAAGGTCTGCCAGCGCTGGACGGACCCGTTCCCGCGCCGCGCCGCGCCCGACACGAGCAGCGCCGGGAAGTAGCCTCGCATGCTCGTGGTGGATGACGAAGCCGGCATGCATGCGGCGCTGCGCGAGGCGCGCGAGTCGCTCGAGCGCAACGAGGTGCCCGTGGGCTGTGTCGTCGTGCACGACGGCACGGTCGTGGGCCGCGGGCACAACCAGGTGGAAGCGCTCCAGGACGCCACCGCTCACGCCGAGGTGCTCGCCATCGGTGCGGCCTCCAACGCGCTCGGCAGCTGGCGACTCTCGGATTGCACGCTCTACGTGACGCTCGAGCCGTGCGCGATGTGCGCGGGTGCGATCGTCCTGGCCCGGCTCGGCCGGCTGGTGTACGGAGCGACCGACCCCAAGGCCGGAGCGTGCGGTTCGGTCCTGGACGTGGTGGGCGAGCGGCGATTGAACCACAGCGTCTCGGTCACGCACGGCGTGCTGGCCGGGGAGTGTGGCGAGCTGCTGCGCGAGTTCTTCCGCGTGAAGCGCAAGTCCGCCTTGCGCCTGGCCGAAGCGGACCCACTCGAAGAGCCCCCGGGCGATCCCTAGCGCGTGCGATTCCGGTGTTGCCGGGGGGCGATTCCCGGGTGCCCTGGCCGGGGCGCCGAGTTAGACTAGGAGTGATGCGCGCCACCCGCGCGTCGCCCGAACCCAGAGGTCCTCCGTGCGCAGAATCCTCGCCGCGATCGCACTCGCCGCCGTGCTCTGGCCCGCCGGCCTCGAGGCCGGCACCGACCTGATCCCGAAGATCAGCGTGCAGCAGCCCACGAACTGGGACTCGCATGTGGTCGCGCGAACCGTGCCCGGCGCGACGGTCGCGGGACCGTTGGTCACCGCCACTTCGCTCTCGCCGACCGAACCGGTCTGGTTCAACTGGAGCGTGCACACCAACGCTTCCATCGGCGGCAGTTGGACCGATCAGCTGCTCCTCGACGGAGTGCCCATCCAGGTCCTGCCGCGCTGGAGCGGCCCGCTCAGCCCGAGGGATTGGTACGCGCTCGACGCAGGCCCGGTGTTCGTGCCTGGCGGCCGGCACACGGTCACGGCATTGACCGATGCGACGGGCGTGTTGGAGAGCGGTTCCGACAGGACCGACAACCGCTGGGACCGGCCGCTGATCTGGACGCCGGAGCCTCTCCCCGCGGCCGGCGCGGCGCCCGGCCAGTACGCCTCGCGCGTGCCTGCTCCCGTGTCGTTCGTCCGGCCCGGGCTCCCGCCCAACAACCATGCGTTCTCGCTCGCTCGGCCCACGGAAGCGTGGGTGGTGGCGATGCGCCCGCTCGTGAACATCGACCTCGTGCTCTATGACGACTACACGAACAGCCTTCAGGGGCTCACGCACGAGGTGGCGCGCTCCGCGCGCACGCTCGATTCGTTGGAGTTGGTCGTGGGCGGCACGGCCAGCGTTCCCGCGACGTTCTACCCCGCGCTCGAGCGCGATCCCGCGGCGGGGGAGGGCACCTATCTCCTCAACTGGGGCGACACGGCCGGCCGCGTGGACACCGATGGCGACGCTTTCTGGGATGCCGAGAGCCTGCGCGCCTCTGACTTCGCGAACCTCTACGCCATCGATCTCCAGGCCGGGCAGAGCTATCCCATCTCGCTCTGGCGGCGCGTCGGGCTGGAGCCCATCCACTTCGCCGTGTTGCCCGGCGACCCGTCGTTCGTGGGAACGCTCGACGACGCGCTCGTGCGCTCGCAACCGGTCGCGGGCCAGGACTACGAGGTGGCCACGTTCAGCCCCTCACAGACCGGCCGCTACCTGATCGTCGCATTCCGCGAGAATAACGAGTACCCGATCGCGCGCTACCAGTTGGCGGTGGGTTCTGCCGCGGTCGGGGTGGAGCCGCAAGCGACGGACGGCGTGTGGCTCGAGGCTTCGCCAAATCCCTCGTCCGCTCCGGCCCGACTGCGTTACACACTGTCCGTGGCGGCACACGCGCGGCTCGAGGTGCTGGACGTCCAGGGCCGGCGGCTGCGCACCGTCCTGGACGCCGAGCAGCCCGCGGGCACGCACGACATCGTCTGGGATCTCAAGGACGACGCCGGGGTGGCGGTGGCTCCGGGCCTTTACTGGGCGCGCCTCGACGTGACCGGCCGCGAGCGCCGCGTGCGGCTCGCCGTGGTCCGTTGAGCCGAGTGGCGCCGAGGCCGGACCGCCGCTAGAGTCCGCCCCTTCACCACGGAGGGGCGGAACATGAAGACGGTGCGGTTCTCGGCCAGCGGCGGACGCGTGTCCGCGTCGGTGAAGGTGGCCGCCAAGCGCGAGGGCAGCTACGAGTTGCGGTTGTGGGAAAAGGAGACGAACGCGCTGGTGGGCGGCTCACCCTGGCTCGGCACCTTCCTCAACAACGACACGGACGAATGGCGACTGCCTCGCCCCAATGGCGACAATGACGGTCGCCTGCTCCAGTGCATCGTGGCGCTCTCGCTGCCCGGGGACGTGCGCTCCGCCGCCGTGAGTCTCGTGGTGTTGCAGGACGGCGAGGAGATCGGCCGCGAGGCGAAGGACATCCCCGAGGGCGTGGAGGACCACCAGCTCTCGCTGTGGGTCCAGCTGCGGAAGGGCGCGTAGCGCGCGATTCGCGGTGCTCAAGTCGAGCCGGCGCCACCGGGGGAGGGTGCTGGGATAGCGCATCCGCCGGATACGCCGAGGGCGGCGTCCTTGCGGACACCGCCCTTCTGGCGTGAGGTGGTACCTCGGGCGCTTCAGGCCTTGCGGACGTTCGCCGCCTGCAGGCCCTTCGGGCCACGCGTCACGTCGAATTCGACCCCTTCGCCTTCAGCGAGCGTCTTGAAACCGTCGCCCTGGATCGCCGAGAAATGCACGAACACATCCTCGCCGCCCTGCTGGGAGATGAAGCCAAAACCCTTCGCCTCGTTGAACCACTTCACGGTGCCACTAGCCACTTGAAGCTCCTTGAAACCGGGCCCGAAGACCCGCACTACCGCTTGATCACGCCGCGGCTGCGTCCGGTCACTGTGACCGATGTCCGGTTGCGTGTCTGCGCGGTCAGCCCACAAAAAGACCGCCCGAAACGTCTCAGGCGGTTCTGAACGCTGTACCGCACATCCATGGTCAACCGAAGACGAACGCAGTATCGGCGAGTCGTTCGGGCTTGCCAAGTGGAAATGTGCGCTCTCGCCGCATCATGAGTTCAGTCGAAACCGCAACGCATTGGCGCGCAGATATTTGTCCGCAACCTCAACGCCTGGCCAGGTCGTGGCCTCCGCGGGCCGTTGCCGCCGGGCATTCAGCGCGCGGCCGCGAGCCCCCGCAGCACCGCGAGGAAAAGCGCCAGGTAATCGCGCGCCTCCCGCGGGTGGAGGAAGTTGTCGCGGATGTGCTCCCGGCCGGCGCTGCCCAGCCGGCGACGGAGCGCCGGCTCGCGCAGCAGGCGCACCATCTGGCCCGCGCACCCTTCCACCGACCGCACCAGCACGCCGGTCTGCTCGTGCAGGACCTGAAGCGGGATGCCGCCCACCGCGCTCGCGATCACGGCGCGTCGCTTCCACAGGGCCTCCGCCACGGTCAACGCGAATCCCTCGCGAAGCGACTTCTGCACCACGACGGTGGAGCGGAGCTGGAGCGCATTGATGACCCGGTGGGCGTCTGGCGGCAGCGTGAGGATGGTGACATCCGAGTGCCCCTTCGCCGCGGCCTCGACCTCGGCGGTGACCACCGCGCCCTCGGGGTCGTCGTCCGCGGAGCCCCCGGCCAGGATGAGATGCGCGCGCTCGCGCTTGCGCGCCATCCGAAACGCCTGCAGCACGCCGAGCGGGTCCTTGATGCGGTCGAAGCGGGAGATCTGGGTGACCCACGGCACCGTCGCCGGCAGGTCGAACGGGGCGAGCACGGCGTCCACCTCGGCGTCGTCCATGACCGAATTCTTGGCGGACAGCGGATCGATCGACGGCGGCACCAGGAACCCGGGCGCGATGCGCGGCATGAACGCGGCGTGTGAATAGATC
>JANNKI010000265.1:0-9629 GCA_031396225.1 bacterium
CCTTCGCCCACGATGCGGCCCGCCGCACGCGGCGGCGGCAGTTCGAGCGCCAGGCGTTCGAGATGCGAGGCGCCGAGCTCGACGAGGCGCTCTTCAAGAACCTTCTTCTTCGCCGCCATGATGCCCTTGAGCGACGCGTAGCGCGGCTCGTTCAATCCCTTTTCGGTCGTGAACACGGCCGGCAGCGGCACCTCCACCAACTCGCGTCCGCCCTCGATCTCGCGCTCGACCCTGGCGGACTGTCCCGTCAGCTCGAACTTCGCCACCACCGAGACACACGGCCGGCCGAGCAGCGTGGCGAGCATGGGGCCCACCTGCGCGCCGTCGTCATCCACCGCCTGTTTGCCGAGCCACACGAGGCCGGGCTCGAGCGGCCGGATGGCGTCGGCGAGCGCTCTGGCCACGGCGAGCGCGTCGGGCGCCTGCGCGTCGGTCCTCAAGTGCAGCGCGCGGTCCGCGCCCATGGCGAGCGCGTTGCGCAACGTGGTCTGCACGCCCGCGCCTCCGAGCGAGATGGCGACCACTTCGCCAACGCCCAACTGCTCCTTCACGCGCAACGCCTGCTCGACGGCGAACTCGTCGTAGGGGTTCAGGATCATCGTGACACCCGCGGGATCGAGCGTGCGGCCGTCGGCGGCCACTTTCACCCGCGTCTCGGTGTCGGGCACCTGCTTGATGCATACGACCTGCAGCACCGGGGACCTCGCTTCAGTCATGGCACGACTCGTCCGGCGCCCGGCATGGGCCCGGGGGACGACATCGCACCTTCTTTCACAAGCACGGGCGCCGGTCCGCCAGGAGACTCGGCGCGGGCTCGGCGGGGAGGATATGGAAGGGATGGAATGGCCAGTCTCGGGGCCGCGCGCAGGGGGTGTCAAGATGCGCGGCGCGGTGAGATCCGGCGGCTGGACTCTCAGCGGCGGGCTGTGCGGCGGGCACGTCGGCGCACGCTACTCAGAGCGACGCGCTGGCCTCTGCGGAGGGAAACGCGGCCGGGTGCGCCGCCGCCGCGAGTCGCAGCCGCCCGGCCTCATGAACCACCTGAGCCAACGCCCCCCTGCCGTTGTAACCACTCGACATGGCCGCCCCGTACGCGCCGCCGTCGAGGATCGCGACCAGGTCGCCGGACTCAAACGGCGGAAGCGGTTCGCCGGAGGCGAACCTGTCCGACGTCTCGCACACCGGGCCCACCACATCGGCGGAGGTCGCCTCGCCGGCGCGCGGCGAGAGCGGCACGATGCGATGCCGTGCGCCGTAGAGCGCGGGACGCAACAGGTCGTTCATACCCGCGGCGAGGACGACGAAGCGGTGCTCGCCGTCGGGATCGTCACGTCGCTTGTCCCACAGCACCTCGGCCACCAACGTGCCGGCCGCCGCGACCAGCCAGCGACCGGGCTCGAAGCACCAGCGCACGCCGGGCGAGCCGGGCAGCGCGCGGATGCCGTCGGCCATGGCGCGCAGGTCGAGCCCGCCCGCTCCCCCGTCGTGATCCACGCCGAAGCCACCGCCCAGGTTGGCGCTCGTGAGCGGGTGGCCATGACGCTCGCACTCGGCGACCAGGTCGAGTGCGACGCGCGCCGCCGCGAGGTAGGGCTCGACGTCCACGATCTGCGAGCCCACGTGCAGGTGCACGCCGTCGAGCGTGAGGCCCGGCCAGCGCGCGTGGACGCGCCAGGCCTCGAGCGCCTGTCGCGCGCTCATCCCGAACTTGCTGGCACTGTGGCCGGTCTCGATGTGGCGGTGGCCGCCTGCCAGGATGCCGGGGTTCACGCGCAGTGCGACCCTCAGCCGCACGCCGGCGCGCGCCGCCTCCTGCTGGAGCAGATCGAGCTCGCCCGGGTGATCCGCGCTCACGGCCTCGACGCCATGTCGAGCCACCCAGGCCGCCTCTTCAGGCGTGCGGCCGTTGCCCGACAGCGTGCGCGCCCCCACCGGGAACCCACACGCGCGCGCCAGTTCCAGCTCGCCGATCGAGCCCGCATCGGCCCCCAGCCCCACCTCACGCAGTGCGCGAGCGATAGCGGGCAACCCATTGGCCTTGAGCGCATAGGACAGACTCGGCTTGAGCGGAGCCAACTCCTCGACCAAGCGGCGCGCGCGTGCGCGGAGGGTGTCGAGGTCGTAGAACCAGAACGCGCGCGAGCCGGGCTGGCTCGCGTTCAACGCGGAGTGTGCGCGAGCGAGTGTGCCCGCGTCGGTGGCGGAGTTCATGCTGGGGTCCTCGAGGAAATTCGCCGTGCTGCGAGCGCCAGGTCGTCGCGCGAGTTCACGTTGAGCCAGGCCATGAGCCCGCCGGGCAGGGTCGCGAGTTCGTCATCGTCCGCCCACAAGGGCGACAGCGTCTGGACGGCACGCGCGACCGAGCGCTCGCCGGAGGCGAGCGACCTCGCAAGCCCCTCCAGCGCGCGCGAGTCGTACCACGCCGCGAGAGGTTGCGGCACGCCGCCCGGCCGCGGCACCAGCGCGAGCGCCGGCCCGCGAAGCGCGCGCAGCGAAGCGAGCAGCGCGGGGGTGAGAAGCGGCAGGTCCACCGCGAGCACGATGGCCTCGTCACATGCACGCGAAGCGAGTCCCGCGATCATCGGGGCGAGCGGTCCCGAGACTTCAACACCATCGGCGACGCGCACGGACTCGGCGACGGGCAGCGCCATGCTCGCCGGAGCGACCACCACCACGTCGTCGCAGAGCGCGGCGAGCGTGGCGTGCGCGCGATCGAGCAGCGTACGCCCGGCGCACATCGCGAGCGCCTTGGGCCCGGTGCCCCCCATCCGCGTGCCGCGGCCGCCTGCGAGCAGCACGCCGAGCGCCTTCACCTAGTAGCCCGCCCGCTTGTCCACCACATTGAGGAGCGGCTCGCCCGCCGTGAAGCGGCGCAGGTTCGCCACGAACTGCTCCATGGCCCGCTCCCAATAGCGAGGCCCCAGGCCCGACGTGTGCGGCGTGAGGATCACCTCGGGCAGATCCCAGAGCGGGCTCGTCGGCGACAGTGGCTCGTCGGCGAACACGTCGAGCGCGGCACCCGCCAGCTGGCCGGAGGCCAGCGCGTCGATAAGCGCCGGCTCGTCCACCAGCGCGCCGCGCCCCAGGTTGACGAGCCGGGCGCCCGGTTTCATGCGTGCGAGCTCCGCGGGCCCGAGCAGCCCATCGGTCTCCGCCGTGTGCGGCGCCGCCAGCACGAGCCAGTCCGCCTCGGCGAGCAGGTCGTGGAGCCGCGACGTCGGCCACTGCTCGTGCGCGGGCTCGGGCGACGCGGCAGGATAGCGCCGCACCGCCACCACCCGCATGCCCAGCGCGCGCGCGCGGCTCGCGATCGCGGATCCCACCTTTCCCAGGCCCACCAGGCCGAGCGTGGAGCCGGAGAGCGAACCGATCTCGGGCGGCTCGGCCCACAGCCCCTCCTGCGCCCAGACGTGCGCTCGCTGGGCGTCGCGCGCCAGGTGCAGCTTGCGGGTGAATGCCAACATCATGCCGAGCGCGTGCTCGGCCATGGCGTCGGCGTGCAGTCCACGAGCGTTCGTCACGACGACATCGCTGTCGACCAGCGCCGGGAACAGCACGCCGGTCACACTCGCCGCCGTCGAGTGGATCCAGCGCAGTCGCTTCGCGGCCGCGAGATTCGCCGGCCTCACGGCGAAGCCCAGCACCACGTCGCACTCGGGCAGGCGCGCATCGGCCTCCTCGCGCGTCTCCGGGCACCAGACCTCGACATCGGGCACGGCATCGCCCAGCGAGCGGGCCTGCTCGCGCGGCAGGTTCCACACGCCGTTCGGATATCGCACCCACTCCAGCACGCGCACTCGAGCCATGGCGCGGCATGTTGCCACAGCGCCCGTGGCGATGCCGCGACCGCGCGTTCGGCCGGTCCCGCCACTGCCCGACACCCGAGCGCCACCCGATTTGCACCCCCCCGCCCCCCCGATTAGTCTCGCCCGTCCGTCACCGGGATCACCTACCAAGCCTTCGAGGAGGCTCGATGAGCCTGCGCCGTTCCTTCGCCGCCGCCGCTGTCGCCGCGGTGACCCTCTCGCTCGCGTCCGCCGCGCTGGCCTCGCCGTGGGGCTTGAAGCCGGGCGAGTTCTACTCCGAGCTCTCCGGCAATTTCTTCTCCACCCAGACTTACTACCGGAACAGCGACGAGCTGCGCGTTGCCCTGGGCGGTCGGTTCGAGCAGCGCGTGGTGCGCTCGCACAACGAGTTCGGTTGGAAGAAGCGCACGTCAGTGTGGATCGACGTGCCGTTCGTCTCGCGCACATTCGCGATGGATGCGGGCGGCTCGCGGACTTCCACCGGCCTCGGCGATCTCGAGTTCGGATTCCGGCGCGCCATGCACCTCGGCACGAGCCCGATCGCGCTGGAGCTCGCCTGGACGGCGCCGCTGGGCACGAACCGCAAACTGTTCCCGGGCACGTCGGGCTCGCTCGGACTCGACGGCGGGACGCTCGTCGCCCAGGCCGCGAGCCCGGTGCGGGATACGAGCACATTCTTCTCGCAGGGCCTTCAGGGTCTCTCGGCGAGCCTCGATCTGGGCGGCACCGCCGGCAGCCGGGCCTACTGGACGCTCGGCGGCGGCTTCCGCACGCGCTTCCTCACCATCCTCGCGCGCAGTGACGACGACCGCTACGCGGACTGGGCCACGGGCTCGGCCTCGCTCGGCATCTGGATCACCCCGAACCTGCTCGTGAGTGGCGAATTCCGTGGCGAGTGGCCCATGGGGCAGGGCGGTCCGTATGACCGCGTGCTCACGCCGGTCGCCGGAGGGAACGGTCCCGAGTTGGAAGCCGTGAGCATGCTCGCGGGACCGCGCTTCACGTATCGCGTGGACGACCGCATGGACGTGTTCGCCGGTTCCTGGCACACGCCGGGCGGCCGCAACGTGCTGCATCACGACCAGTACTTCTGCGGCATCGCCTGGAAGCACACCGGCCTCGACCGTCTGGCGGGAGCATTGGGCGGCACCAAGGCGCACTGAGACGCGGGCTCGGCGCCATGCGCCCCCCGCCAGGAGCCGTGATTCCCAGACACTTCGCTCGCCTGATGCGCGCCGCGGCCCGCTACCGTGCGGGCCTGTGGTGGGGTGTCGCCTTCGTGGCGTGCGCGAACGTCGTGCAGCTGTCGCAGCCGCAGGTGCTGCGACACGCCATCGACGACCTCTATGCGGGCGTCACCGCGGAGAAGCTGGGGCGCTACGCGATCATCGTGCTCGGCATCGCCGTGCTCGCCGGTCTGTTCCGCTTCGGCATGCGGCACTGGGTGATCGGCATCTCGCGCAGGCTCGAGTTCGATCTCCGGAACGAACTGTTCGCGCACCTCCAGCGCCTTCCCGTGCAATGGTTCCAGCGCCGCCGCACCGGCGAACTCATGTCCATCGCCACGAACGACATGTCCGCGGTGCGCATGATGCTCGGCCCCGGCGTCATGTACACGGTCAACACGCTCACCGTGGGGCTGCTGTCGCTCGCATTCATGCTGTCCATCAGCCCACGGCTCACGCTGTGGTCGCTGCTGCCGCTGCCGCTCATCTCGGTCTCGGTGTGGTGGTTCGGCAACCGCATCCATCGTCGCTTCGAGCGCGTGCAGGAACGCATGGCTGAGCTCTCCGCCCAGGTGCAGGAGAACCTCGCCGGGGTGCGGGTGGTGCGCGCGTTCGGCGCCGAGCCGCGCGAGTCCGAGCGCTTCGACGCGCTGTCCGAGGACTATCGCCGCGGTCACCTGGACCTGATCCGCGTGAGCGGCGTCTTCCAGCCCTCGCTCGCGTTCTGGAGCGGCGTGGGTGCGCTCATCGCGATCTGGATCGGCGGCCGCGAGGTGATCGCCGGGCACATCACGCTCGGCCAGTTCGTGGCGTTCACGGTGTACCTCGCCATGCTCAACTGGCCCATGGTGGCACTGGGCTACGTGATCAACCTCTTCCAGCGCGGCTCGGCCTCGTTCCGCCGCATCAACGACCTGCTGGATGAGCCGCCACTGATCGCCAGCGCCCCCGACGCGATCCGCCCCACGGGCGCCGCACGCGGCGAGTTGGAGTTCCGCGACCTCACGTTCCAGTATTCCGGCGCGCCGGACGCCGTGCTGAGCGGCGTCTCGTTCCGCGTGTCCGCCGGCTCCACCGTGGCGATCGTGGGGCGCACGGGCTCGGGGAAGAGCACGATGCTCGCGCTGCTGCCGCGCATCTTCGATCCGCCGGCCGGCAGCGTGTTCGTGGACGGCCACGACGTGCGCACGCTCGACCTGGCGTGGCTCCGCGCTCAGGTCGCGAGCGTGCCGCAGGATCCATTCCTGTTCTCGGCCACGGTCGCGGCCAACATCGCCTACGGCGTGCGGGAAGAGGACGAAGCGCTCGTCGCGCGCGCCGCGACGGTCGCGCACCTGCATGGCGACATCGCCGGCTTCCCCGCGGGCTACCGCACGTTCGTGGGCGAGCGCGGCATCACGCTGTCGGGCGGCCAGAAGCAGCGCACCGCCATCGCGCGCGCCGTGCTCCGCGACGCGCCGATCCTGCTGCTCGACGATTGCCTGTCGAACGTGGACACGCAGACCGAGGAGGCCATTCTCGGCGGCCTCCGCGGCGAGATGCGCCGCCGCACGACGCTACTGGTGTCGCACCGCGTGAGCACGGTGCGAGACGCCGACCTGATCCTGGTGCTGGACCACGGTCAGGTGGTGGAGCGCGGGCGCCACGCCGAGTTGCTGGCGCTGGGCGGCCACTACGCCGCGCTCCACCGGGCGCAGCAGCTCGAAGAGGAGATCGCGGCGTCATGAGCGTCTTCGAGCTGGAGGAGGGCGCGGGCCGCGCGTACGAGCACCGCCTCGCGGTGCGCATGTTCGCGTACCTGCGGCCCTACCGCGGCCAGGTCGCGCTCGCCGTGGTGGTCACACTCGCCGCGGCCGGCGTGCAGCTGGCTTACCCCTGGCTCACGAAGGAGGCCATTGACCTCGGCATCCGCCACCGCGACACGTATGTGTTGGACCGCATCGCCCTCACCTTCCTGTCGGCGCTGCTCGTGGGCCTGGGGCTCGGCTACCTCCAGACCCAGATCATGCAGCGCGTCGGGCAGAGCCTCATGCGCGACCTGCGCGCGCACCTGTTCCGTCACCTGCAGCGGCTGCCCGTGTCGTACTTCGACCGGCAGCCCGTCGGCCGGATGATGACGCGCGTCACGAACGACGTGGACGTGCTGAACGAGATGTTCACCGCCGGCGTGGACGCGCTGTTCGGGGACCTGTTCATCCTGATCGGGATCGTGGTGGCCATGGCGCAGCTGAACGTCGAGTTGTTGGTGGTGACGTTCTCCGTGCTGCCGCTCATGGTGCTGGTCACGCTCACGTTCCGGGTGAGGGTGCGCCGGGTGTTCCGCGACGTGCGCGGCTGCGTCGCCCGCCTGAACGCGTTCATGAACGAGAACCTCGGGGGCATGAGCACGGTGCAACTGCTGGGCCGCGAGACGCGCAACCACGACGAGTTCCAGCTGATCAACGGTGCCCATCGCGACGCGAACCTGCGCGCGAATCAGTATCACGCCGTGTTCTTCCCGCTGCTCGAACTGGTGAGTGCGATGGCCCTGGCACTGATCGTGTGGTACGGCGGCCGCCAGGTCATGTGGACCGGCATCACGCTGGGCACGCTGGTGGCGTTCATCCAGTACACGCAGCGCTTCTTCCGCCCGCTCTCGGACCTGTCCGAGAAGTACGGCATCCTGCAGCAGGCGATGGCCTCGGCCGAGCGCATCTTCGAGCTGCTCGACACACCGGTGGACCCGGCCGCGGTGGACCTGCCGGGCGCGCGCGTGGCCGACGTGGGCAGCCGCGGCCGAGCCGTGGCGGGCGCTCGGAAGCTCCCCAGCTCCGCTGCCGCTCGTCCGCTGCCCGCGCCCACCTCGGACGGTGCCGTGACCCGTGCCGGGATGCGCGTGGAGTTCGATCACGTCTGGTTCGCCTACTCCGGCGAGCAGTGGGTGCTGGAGGACGTGAGTTTCACGCTCGAGCCCGGGGAGCGTGTGGCGGTCGTGGGCCCGACCGGCTCCGGCAAGACCACGCTCACGAGCCTGTTGCTCCGCTTTTACTCGCCGCAGCGGGGGGAGATCCGAGTGGACGGCCGAGCGCTCGCCGAGTGGGAGCCGGCTTCACTCCGCCGGCGCATCGGGCTCGTGCTCCAGGACGTGTTCCTGTTCTCGGGCACGATCGAGGGGAACCTCACGCTGGGCGACCCGGCGGTGAGCCCCGCCCAAGCCCGGTCGGCCGCCGCCGAGGTGCACGCCGACGCCGTGGTGGCGCGGCTCCCGGGCGGGTTCGCCGCCCAGGTGCGCGAGCGCGGCGCCACGCTCTCGGCGGGCGAGAAACAGCTGCTGGCATTCGCGCGCACGCTGGCACGCGACCCCGACCTGCTCGTCCTCGACGAGGCGACTTCGAGTGTGGACACACACACCGAACGGCTCATCCGTTCGGCGCTCCGCCGGCTCCTCGCCGGCCGGACCAGCCTGGTGATCGCGCACCGCCTCTCCACCATCCATGACGTGGACCGGATCGTGGTGTTGCACCACGGACGGGTGCGCGAGACCGGCAGCCACGCCCAGCTCATGGCGGCGGGCGGGCTCTACCACCGGCTCGTCCAGCTCCAGTACCTGGGAGACGCGGGCTCCGGTGAGACTGCGGAAGCGGTCCCCACTCCCGCCCCCTGACGAGGGCACCGGAATGCAGGTCGCAACGGTCGCGACCCCCGGAAGGGTTGGTACGGTCGGATTTCGTTCGATGCTCGTTGACTGCCCCTTTGCGACTCCCTAAACTCTGTTCTGTCACTTCTCTCTCTCCCCTCTCTCTCTCCTCCGGAGGTGACTTCATGCAGTTGGGTCGTAAGATCCGTGACTTGCGGCTTCGCCGCGGGCTCACGGTGCAGCAGTTGGCTGAAGCCACCGGGCTCTCGAAAGGTTTCGTGAGTCAGGTGGAGAATGGCCGGACATCTCCGTCGCTGGCGACCTTGCAGGATTTCGCGAAGTCGCTCGAGACCTCTGTGGCGTATCTGGTGGTCGAAGAGGACCTGGTGCCCTACGTGGTGCGACGCGGCGAACGGCCGAACATGAGCGTCAACGGGAACAGCTCACGCGTCGAGGTGTTGTCCGCGCAGCCGCGGCGGAACCTCGAATTGCTGCAGGCCGAGCTCCCGGCGGGCGCCTCGATGAGCGACAAGCGGCACTTCCACCACGGCGAAGAGATCGTGCTGTGCGTGGAGGGCCGTCTGCGTCTCTCGTGCGGTGACCATGTCGTGCTGCTCGAAGCGGGTGATTCCTGCCACTTCGACGGCCGCGTCCCGCATTCCATCGAGAACGCCGGGGATTCCAGCGCCCGGCTGTTCATCGCGCTCACGCCCGCCGCGTTCGAACCGCTCATGCGGTCACGAAGCGAAGGGTCCAACGGGCACACGGTGGACACCGCGATCCTCGATTCGGTCGGCTGAAGCCTCATCTGATGTGAGGGGCGGTGGCCCGACCGGGCCGCCGCCCCGATTCAATTTCGGCAGGGAGGCTGGAATCGCATGGCGCCGGTGATCGCCGCATGGAGGGATTTCCGCGACGCGGCGCGGCGGTTCTCGCGCCCGGCCCGCCTCTACCTGGGCGCCGAGTTCCTCATGTGGAGCG
>JANNKI010000288.1:0-5076 GCA_031396225.1 bacterium
CGAAGCGCCGCCAGCGCTCGAGCGTGTGCGCGACCAACTCACCGGCCGAGGACTCGCGGTGGTAGACATGCCCCCAGAAGGAGACGGGCGGGCGGTCCACAGCCTCGCCCTGAAGTGCCGCCAGCACCCGGTCGCGGCTCGTCATGAGCCAAGGCTAGACCTGCGGGCCGCGTGGGACAACCCGAATCCCGCTGCCGGCGGGTCCGGAGCCGGGAGATGGGCTCGCGACCCGCTCGCGCGCGGGATAGCATCCGGCCATGCGAGGGCGACTGGGAACCGGGCTGGCGGTGCTGGCGGTGGCTCTGGCCGGATGTGCCCGGGCTCCGCAGGGGACCACCTCGGGCATCGCGGGCGATAGCCTGTCGGACGCTGCCCACATCGCCGCCGACCGCCCGGAACGCCTGCTCATGCCTCAGGCTCCGCCCGGGCCCGGCGAGATGGTGATCGAGCGCGTGGCTCCCATGCGTGCGGGCCTGGAGCTTCCTCCGGCTGCTTTGGAGTTTCCTCCGCCTGCTTTGGAGCTTCCTCCGCCTCCGGCGGAGCCGGGGGCGGAGCCGGCCGCCGCGGAGGCGGCGGTGGAGCTCGCGTCGCTCAAGCCCCCGATCGCTCGTGGGCTGCCGCGCGTGGTGCTTGGCGGGCGTGGCGGGCTCGTGACGCTCGACGTGCGCGTGGACGAGCACGGCGAAGTGAGCGACGTGGAACTGGTGGAGAGCGGGGCGGACTCGCTGGCCGTGGCGGCCGCGCTCGCGGCGGCGTCGGAGATCCGCTACCACCCGGCGCTGCTCGGCGAACGGCGCGTGGCGGTCTGGTGCCGGCAGGTGGTCCACGTGCTCCGCGAGCGATGAGACCTTCGCGCGCCGTGCCTCAGTCCGGTCGCGCAGCCGCCTCGCGCATGCGGTCCTCGAGCGTGCGGAAGCCGCGCGTGGAAAGCTGTAGCGCGCTCCACCCCGCGAGCACCGCGCCCGAGAGCGTCACCACCAGCCAGGGCTCCACCGCGGCCGCGGTCCAGCCAGCCACCACCGTGCCGATCGGAAACGCGCTCTGGGCGATGAACCGGCGGGTGGCGAGCGCGCGCGCCAGCATGTGCGGCGGAGTGAGGCTCTGCCACAGCGTATAGGACGCGGTGTTGAGCGGTGCCACGAGCAGCTCGCCCACGAACATCCCCAGCGCGAGTCCCCACACCGTGGTGGAGAGCCCCGCGATCACCTCGCCCACACCCAGCACGACCAGGCACACGCCCATCACCATGGTCTTCCGGCGCGCGCGCAGGCCCGCAACGCTCACGACCACGCCGCCCAACACGCCACCCAGGCCTCCCGCGGTGTTGACGAGTGCCAGCACCGCCTCGAATGGCATGTGGTGCGCCGCGGCGTCCGCCGCCACCCGGTCGCGCGCGAGCAGCGGCAGCAGCAACATGAGCGGGGCGAACGTGAGGTTGGCGAGCGAGCCCATGCTGATGAGCCACAGGAACGGCTGTCGCGTGAGGACCCAGCGAAATCCCGCGCGCACGTCCGCCGCGAGACTGGCGCGAGGTCCCGCGGGCGCGAGTAAAACGGGAGGGAAGCGCAGCAGCATCGCCGCCACGGCGGCCGCGGCGAACGACAGACCGTCCGCGGCGAACGCGAACGGCACGCCGTTCGCCAGCCAGGCCGGCAGGCGGTCCGCGCCGCCCAGCAGCGCGGGCAGGCCCACGAGCATCGCGGCGAGCGCGGGCGCGAACAGCTGCGCCAGCGCGAACGACGTGTTCATCATGCCGCCCGCGCGCGGCAGGTCGCGCTCGGCCACGAAGCGTCCGTACGAGCTGTCGAACGCCGCGGCGTGGAACGAACCCGCGAGCGCGTAAAGCACGAGCACGGCCACCGCCACCGGCAGCGTGAGCCGGCCGCCGATCGCGAACACCACGAGCACGCCCGAGAGCAGTGCCATGAGCGTGTCCGTCGCGACCAGGATGAGTTTCCGATCGTGACGGTCGGCGAACGCGCCGGCGACGGGCATGGCGAAGATGAGCGGTCCGGTCATGGCGAAGGCCGTTGCGGTGAGCGCCAGCGCCAACTGCGGCTTCTGGGTGGGCAGCGGGTAGAGGTCGCGGACCAGCCACACGTTGACCGCGAACTGGCTCACCATCGTGCCGAACAGCGACAGCGTTTGCGAGCCCCACAGCACGAGAAAGGCCGGGAAGCGGTCCTCGTGCGGCGTCGCGGTTTGCGCCGAACTCACGCCGTCGTCAGCGGCAACGACCAGATGCGCCGCGTGCGCGTGACCTCGAAGCCTTCGGAACGGTAGAGCCGCTGCGCGGTCTCGTTCTGGCCGTCCACCAGCAGCGTCACCGGCAGCGCGCTCCCGGCTTCGAGCCAGCCCACACCCCAGCGGAGCAATGCGCGCCCGAGCCCTATGCCGCGCGCGGCGGGCGTGGTGCCAAGCGTGCCGACCTCGCCGCGGCCGCCGTAAAGCTCGTTGCGGCAGAATCCCGCCACGCGCCCGTCACGATAGGCGAGCAACACGCCGTCGGCGCGAAAGCCCGGCTGCCTCGCCAGCTCGTGCACATGCTCGAGCGGGCTCGGAACGTAGCGGTACTGTCCGGCAAACGACTCGTTGAATGCGTCGTTCCAGTCCGCGAGCGCGGCGTCGCTGCCGTCGAGCACTCGCACGGTGACGCCCGCTGGCCACGCCACTTCGGGCGGCGCGGCCTCGCGCGGGCGCTCCATGAGCCAGAACCAGCGGTCGTGTCGGTAGCCGAGCGACTCGATCATGCCTTGCGCCTCGGTGAACGGCTCCCACGCCGACATCGTCAGTTCGCATATTCCGGGCGTGTGTTGCTGCGCGAGCACGAAGTCGCGCGTCGCGGAGTAGAGCGCGCGCGCGACGCCACGGCGGCGGAAGCTCTCGCGCACACCGCCGCGCACGAGTGACCACGGATGCGGCGGCCCGGGCAGCAGGATGGCGTAGGCGAATCCTGCCGGCTCGCCGTCGGCATACGCCAGGTGCACGCCCCCGAGCGGCGTGTAGGGGCCGCCCAGCATGCGCGTCGCCCCGTCGGGGACGTCGAACATGTCGTACTGCTCGCGGATGCCAGGAGAGCGGAGCACTTCCAGGAGCGTGCCCGCATCGCTGGGGGCATAAGGGCGAACGACGAGGTTCATGGTCCGGACCCTAGTAAGCGTGCCGGGGAGCGTCAACGGTCGTGAAGCCCCCGGCGTTGACCCTCCCTCGGCCCGCGCCTAACCTGCGCGCCATGTCCGCCACCGCGTTCGCGCTCGATTCGCTGAAAGCCGTCGTGGATCGCTTCGCCGGCCGCCGGCTACTGGTGCTGGGCGACTTGATGCTCGACCACTACCTGTGGGGGCGGTGTGAGCGCATCTCACCCGAGGCCCCGGTGCCGGTGGTCGAGGTGCAGAAGGAGACCAGCTCGCTCGGGGGCGCGGGCAACGTGGCGGCGAACCTCACCGCGCTCGGCGCCGAACCGGTGCTGGTGGGCCTCGTGGGCGAGGACGCGCGCGCGCAGCAGCTGTTCGAAGCGTTCTCCGCTCGCGGCGTGAACACGCGCGCCATCGTGCGCGACGCCTCGCGCCCGACCACCATGAAGACGCGCATCATCGCCCACTCCCAACAGGTGGTGCGCGCCGACTGGGAGTCGCGCGCCGACGTCGAGGGCGCCGCACTCGACGCGTTACTCGCCGTGCTGGACCGCGAGTTGCCGCTCTGCCACGGGCTGGTCGTGAGCGACTACGGCAAGGGCGTGGTCACGCGAGCGGTGCTGGAGAAGGCGATCGGGCTCGCGCGCGCCCGGAAGCTGCCCGTGAGCGTGGACCCAAAGGAGAGCCACATCGACGCCTATCGCGGGGTGAGCATCCTCACGCCGAACCAGCTCGAGGCGGGCTACGTCATGGGCCGGCGCATCACCGACGAGGACAGCCTGATGAGCGTCGGCTGGGGCCTGCAGAAGCGGCTCGACGCCGACGGCGCGCTCATCACGCGCGGAGCCGAAGGCATGAGCCTGTTCGAGCGCAGCGGTCGCTACACCCATCTGCCGACGGTCGCGCGCGAGGTCTACGACGTCACCGGCGCCGGCGACACCGTGGTGAGCGTGGTGGCCCTGGCGCTTGCCGCGGGCGCGGACTATCCCGAGGCGTGCTACCTGGCCAATCACGCAGCGGGCGTGGTGATCCGCGAGGTGGGTACGGCCACGTGCTCGCCCGAGCAGTTGCGCGCCTCGATCGCGGGCACGCTCGCGTGAGCGCGCCGCTCGAGTTGCCCGCAGAAGCCAGCGGTAAGCTCGCGGTCTGGCGAGCCGCGGACGCCCGCATCGTGTTCACGAACGGCGTGTACGACCTGGTGCACCGCGGGCACGTGGAGTACCTGGAAGAAGCGCGCGCGCTCGGCGACCGGCTGGTGGTGGGCATGAACACCGACGCCTCGGTGCGCCGGCTCAAGGGGCCGTCGCGCCCCATCGTGGGGGAGGACGACCGCCTCGCCGTGGTGCGCGCGCTCGCGTGCGTGGACCTGGCGATCCTGTTCGACGACGACACGCCGCTTCGGTTGATCGAAACCGTGCAGCCCGACGTGCTGGTAAAGGGTGCCGATTACGCGATCGCCGACATCGTGGGCCGAGAGGTGGTGGAGGCGCGCGGCGGCCGCGTGGCCACCATCGCGTTGCGAGAGGGCCTCTCCACCAGCGAGATCGTGCGCCGGATCCGCGCGGGGAAGGGCGGCTAGGGGCGACCCGTCGAGCGTCCGTGTAGAAGCGACGGGTCAAGGTCGGCGCCGTTCGGCCACACGATAGTACCGTGTTCACGGTCCACGCGGACCTGCGCGAACAGCTCCGGATCGCGCAGCGGGGCGAACAGCCCCTCGAAGGGCACGAGCGCGGCGATATCCACCTCACCCTCGGCGCGGTCCTTTCGAGGGCGACGCCGAGAATGCTCCGGCGTCGCCCTGCCGCGCGGCCCGGGGCGCTCAGCCGCTTGCGCGCGTTCCGGGCCACGTCTAGTCTGTCCCGTCCTTTTCCCATCCGGGGGTGTGCGCATCCTGCGCCCGGCGCCCGGCGCGAACCTCGCGCGGCGCCCATGGACCCGGGGC
>JANNKI010000345.1:0-1999 GCA_031396225.1 bacterium
GATCAGGAGCGTCAGTGGCACGAGCAGCCGCATGCGTGACTGCATCTGCTCGAGCAGCTCGTACTGGCCGGTCCACTTGAGGAAATAGCCGGCCGGCAGCTTGAGATCCCGCGCCACCGCGCGCTTGGCGTCGTCCACGTAACTGCCCACGTCGCGACGCGAAGCGTCCATGTCCACGTACACGTAACCCACCAGCATGCCGGCCTCGTCGCGGATCATGGGCGGCCCGCTCGTCACGTGCACGTCGGCCAGCTGCCCGAGCGGCACATAGGCGCCGCCGGTCGAGCCCCAGCGTTGCACGTCCACCGTGGGAGCAGGGCCCGCGCCGGTCTCGCCCGCCCCCACCGCGCCGCCCGTCATGCCACGGTCGCCGCCACTCATGCCCTTGGCGTCGCGCTTGCCGCTCATGCCTGCGCCACTCATGCCGGGGTCCGAATCGCTCGTGCCATTGCTCGCGAGCAACAGGTTCGGGTCGAGCGCCGCGGGTGTGAGCCCGCTCATACCGCCGGCGCTCCGGCCCTTCCCGCCGCTGCTCATCCCGCCGGCGCCGGACCCCCCGATGGGCACCAACACCTGTCGCAGGCGCTCCACGTCCTGGCGCAGGCTTGCCGGATAGCGCACGTTGATGGTGAAGCGCTCGCGGCCCTCCACCGTGACGCCGATGGGCTCGCCGCCGATCGCGACCTCGATCACGTCCTGCACGTCGCCCAGCGTGAGTCCGTAACGGGCGAGCGCCTCCCGGTCGGGCACGATGTCCACGTAGAGCCCGCCGGTGTTGCGATCGGAATACACGCTGCGCGTATTCGGCACAGCCGCGAGCGTGTGCTCCAGCGCGATGCCGATGCGCTCGATCTCGGCCAGATCCGAGCCGAAGATCTTGACGCCGATGGGCGTTCGCACGCCGGTCGAGAGCATGTCGATGCGCGTCTTGATGGGCATGGTCCAGGCGTTGGTCCAACCCGGCAGGCGCACACGGTGGTCCAGCTCCGCCACCAGTTCGTCCCAGGTGAGCCTGCGTTGGTCCGGCCACGCCACGCGCAGCGCGGGGCGGGTCCACTCCGGCGCGCCCCCCGACCACCAGCGCTTGTGCGGGATCATGCGCCACTCCTCACGGGGCTTGAGCTTCACCACGGTCTCCACCATCGAGAGCGGCGCGGGATCGGTGGGCGTGTTGGATCGTCCCGCCTTGCCGAAGACTCGCTCCACCTCGGGGAAGGCGCGGATCAGTTGGTCCTGGACCTGAAGACTCTTCTTGGCCTCCTCGATGGACAGGTTGGGGAACGTCGTGGGCATGTAGAGCAGGTCGCCCTCCTGCAGCGAGGGCATGAACTCGTGGCCGAGTCGCATGGACATGGGCACGGCCGACAGCACCGCGGCGAGCCCGATGGCGATGGTCGTCCGGGGGTTCTTGAGAGCCACCCACGCGAACGGGCGATAGATCCCGATGATGAAGCGCGATACCGGGTGCTCGTGCTCGGGGCGGATGCGACCGCGCACGAAGAACGTCATGAGCGCCGGCGCCAGCGTGATCGACACCAGCGCCGCGAACGCCATGGCGAACGTCTTGGTGAAGGCGAGTGGCTTGAACAGCCGTCCGGCCTGGCCGTTCAGGGCGAAGATGGGCAGGAACGCCACGGTGATGATGAGCAGCGAGAAGAAGATCGGTGGCCCCACCTCCTTCGCAGCGTCGATCACCACGCGCGTGCGGTCGGCCCCCGGCCGAGCGGTCTCCAGGTGCTTGTGCGCGTTCTCCACCAGCACGATGGCGGCGTCCACCATCGCACCGATGGCGATGGCAAGGCCGCCGAGGCTCATGATGTTGGAGTTGATGCCGAGCAGGTACATGGGCACGAACGCCAGCGCCACCGCGAGCGGCAGTGTCAGCACCGGCACGAGCGTGCTGCGCAGGTGCAGCAGGAACACGAAGATCACAACGCTCACGACGAGCGCTTCCTCCAATAGCGTGTGGCGCAGCGTCTCGATGGCGCGCGTGATGAGC
>JANNKI010000365.1:0-4977 GCA_031396225.1 bacterium
GCCGGTGCGGCTGCTGTTCGGCGCGATACTTTCCGGGCGGAATGCCGACCTTCTTTTTGAAGACCGTGCTGAGATATTCGACGTGCTGAAATCCCGTGCGGTCGGCGATTTCGCGCAGGGTGAGGTCGGTGCCGGCGAGCAGTTCCTTCACGCGGTCGAGCTGTGAACGCACAAGTGAAAGTGGTCCATCCTGAACATTGAAAAGTAGACCACCCCTGTCGGGGGCTCCGCCGGGGCCACGACCCGACACGACGTAGGCTGGACTCCTCGAGGGCGCGCGGAGCGCCCTCGATGGAGGGCAGCCGATGGTCCGACAGGGGGTCTGGATGGACGTGAAGCTGATGCATCTGCAGGGTCACTCGCTGCGGCACATCGCACGGATGACCGGGTTGTCGCGTGTGACGGTGCGGCGGATCCTGAGCGCGCAGCCGCGATACCCCCGCTGTTCAGCCAGGCGAGCGGTTGCAGCACCCATGCCGCGACTGGCACCCGTGATGAGCAGGACCTTGGACGAAGGCGGAGGATTCACTGAGTCTACCTTTCTCAGATTCCCCCCAAGGTGTTCTGCAACCTCTGGTTCACCACGCTGTCGAAGATCGAGCCGAAGCGATAGCTGATGCCGAACGAGCTGTAGTACTGGAATGCCGTAGCCAACTGTCGCCGCCGCGCCAGCACTTCGCTGTCGCTGGCATTGCCGCGCGGCAGTGACAGCTGGTCGCGGATTCGCGCCACGAATCCGTAGCCGCTCAGTGAAAATCCCTTCCAGAGCTTCAGGTCGACATTGCCAGAGGTGGTCAGACGGTACTTCGACGTGTCGTGCAAGTACTGGTTCAGCGAGGTCCTCACGTCGACCGACCCCCAGGGCTGGCGCAGCGCTACCGCAAAATCGATTTCCTGCGCGACGAGGCCCTCGGAGGTCTTACCGTAGAGGGTTTCGGTCTCGTAACGCGTGTGCGACAGGTTGAGCTGATAACCCAGGGTGACCGAGCGGCGAGACGATTCGGAGTAGGGATAGAAATCGTACTCGAGCGCGGGGCCGATTCGCGCTGAACGATCCGTGTTCGTGAAGCTTGATGAATGCGCGCCCGTCGAGACCCCCGCCGACCACTGCGGCGTCAGACTTCGCACCCAGAGCCCTCGTGCCGACCAACTGCGCGTCAAGCTCGTGAAGCGGGTGCCATCCTCGAACTCGTACTCGTTCTCGTTATAGCTCTGGCTCACGCTCGCGCCGAGCTTGTTGGTCTCGGTCACTCGCGAGCCGGATAGCACACTGTATAAATTGAGCGAGCGATACGACTTCTCGCCATTCAGGTAACCATTCGTACTGACCTTGTACACCCAGTGATTCCACGGATCCTTCGCGGCCACCGCCTTCGTATCCGGAGCTGTCTTGGGCTCCAGGTAAGCCACACTCAACCCCTCAGAGCCCGGCCGCGTGATGGCATCACGCGCGATGAGCGCTGCCAGCGTGCGATGGATAAGCTTGCGCTCGTCGTCGTCCGAGGCAGTCGCGGGAGAGAACACGACGAGCGTGTCGGCCTGCGGCCCACCGCCTCGTGGACGCATCACGAAGAATGTGGCCTCAGTGCCACCTCCGCCCGTGTCGCGAGTGGTGAGCAACACATTCACATCGGCGTCGGCACGATCGCGAACCCAATCCACCCAGGCCATCTCGCGCTTCAAGTAATCGAAGTCGCAGACCGACTTCGCGCAGTCGAGGAACAGGCGCAGGCGGTGCGGCGATGCGCTGTCAGCCTGCGCCACCGCCGACGTGGGAATCACGCTGCCCATCAGAGCCAGCGCACAGAGCAGGGCGGCACTATTCAGGATGCGCATCGCGGATCCTCACAGGGTGGAGCATGATGCAGAGAATAGGGGGACCGCGCAACCGACGATAGCCACCTCCCTGTCCAACGCCGACATCGCCCCCATCACGCCCGCGCAGCGCACGTGGAATTCCGCCACCGAGGGCCGGCTGATGCGTCGAGCACCACCGCCAGAAACAGGAAGCCGGCGCGGGTCGCGCGTCTTTCTCCCGGCGCGTCGTCCAGCAGCCCTTGCGACGGCTCACGCCCTGCAGCCCGGCCGCGCGCATCACCCGCGCGACGCGGCTATGCCGGCACTTATTTACCGTGGCGATGCGCTTGCCAAAGGCGCTAGAGTTGCAGCCCATTAGCATCGGATCGCGCCTCGCGGTCGGCGCCGCTCGCCCCTGCGAACCACCTCGCTCGCTTCGGACGCTATCCATTCGGCCGGAGGAGTTGCCATGCGTTCACATCTCGCGCCGCGCCCGTTCACGCGCCACTCGCTGCTGCTGACTCTCGGCCTGCTTGCGGTCGCCAGCGGCTTGGTCACTCCCGCTCCCGTCGGCGCAGACCCATTCCTATGGTCACGATGGGCGATGCCCTACTCGCGCATCAACCATGTCGCGATCTACGACGTGCTGCGAGACCGCCTGGTCCTCCACGGCGGCACGGCGCCTGGACCCGACGGCGACACCAACGAGACCTGGGCGCTCTCGCTGACCGGGAGTCCGCAATGGCAATGGCTGGGCTACGGCGCGATGCTGTCGCGTTCGAGCCACGTGGCGGTCTACGACCCGCCCGGGGATCGCATGGTGATCTTCGGCGGCGAGAACGACGGCGTGGGGCTTGGCGATACCTGGCAGCTCTCGCTCGGCACCGGCTCCTGGTCGGCCTACGGGTCCGGCTCGCCGCCTCCTGCCGGCACCGCGTACGTTGCGGCGTTCGATGGCATCCGGCGTCGGATGCTGGTCGTCGACGCCGGAGGGCTCGGCCCGGCATCGCTCTATGGGCTCGATCTGACGACCGGCGTGTGGAGCACGCTCGTCGCCGGCACCGGCCCATTCGCGGGCTTCTCGGCCGCCGTGCACGACCCGCTTCGGGACCGCCTGATCCTGTTGGGGTCGGGAGTCTGGGAGCTCACGCTGTCCGGAACGCCGACCTGGACGCAGCTTATCCCGACCGGCACTCCCCCGCCCGATCTCGATGGGGACGCCGTTTTCGATGCGTCTCGGGACCGGGTGGAGTTCGTGCGCAGGGAGGGTACGGTGTGGGCGCTCTCGATGGCCGACCCGCCCGTCTGGAGTCAGCTCTCCGGCTCGCCCCTCCCCACGGGCCCTCGCGAGACCTCGCCGATCGTGTTCGACAGCGCGAGCGATCGGCTGCTGTTCCATGGCGGGCCATCGTTCAACGACACGTGGGCATTCGCGCTCGCGACCAACACGTGGAGCCAGATCGAGGGCGGAAACACGATCCCCATCCGTGCGCTGCATTCCGCGGTCGTGGTACCCGATTGGGATGCCATGGTCGTCTTCGGCGGATCGTTCGGTCCCGGCAACGACACGTGGCGCTTCGCGCTCGACGGCTCGGGATTCCAGGCGGTCTCCACGGCGGGCACGCCGCCCACTGCGCGGTCTGCACACGCCTCGATCTACGACCCTGTCCGCCAACGGGTGCTGGTGTTCGGCGGACAGTCCGGGGGCGCGGCGCTCAACGACGTGCGCGCGCTGACCGTCACCGGCACGCCGACCTGGTCAGCGCTGGCCACCGCCGGAACGCCGCCCGTGCCGCGCGCCCACACCGACGCGATCTACGACCCCGTGGGAGACCGCATGATCGTCTTCGGCGGTCGCAATGATGCGATCTCGGCCAACTATCGTGACGTCTGGTCGCTGTCGCTGGCCGGTACGCCCACGTGGTCGCCGGTGATCGGCGATGCCTCGCAGCCCGGCTGTCCGCTTCCGGGCCCCGCGACATTCACTGATCCCCTGGGGGACGTGAAAGGCCGAGCGAACGGGCAGGATCTGTTGTCGGTGCACATCGCCGAACCGTACTTCGCCGACCAGGTTGAGCGCATGGTGTTCACCACGAAGCTCTCGGCATTGGATCCCGCGTCGCCGCCCAGGCGAACCGTGTGGCGAGTGTTCTTCGACGACACGACCGACACCGACACGACATTCTTCGTGGGCATGACGACCTGTCCCTCGGCTGCTGGCGCGACCTTCACGTTCGGGTACGTGGACTCGGGCGCAGGCGATGTGGCCCGCACGCTCGGTGTGCCCGACGCCGCGCAGATCCTGCCGAGTGGCAACCTCGAGATCACGATGCGAAAGACCCAGCTCGGAAGCGCTGCCGGGGTCGGCCCCGTGCGCTGGTTCGCGCCAATCGGCGCGTCACTCCTGCGCGTGCGTGCGGTCGTACGACAGGCGACGGGCCACAACTGCAACGAGGGCGCGGTGATCGACGCCGGGGGCACGGGCGACTACGCGGTGACGGGAAATTGCCAGCCCTCGTCCCTGCCGCCGCTCTATCCCGGCAGTCCGGCCGTGTACGACTCGCGTCGTGGGCGCCTGGTCGTGATGGGGGCATCGCAACTCGACGGACTGACGCGCTCCTGGGCGCTGCCCCTGAGCGGCACGCCCAACTGGACGCCGCTCGCGGGCGGAGCCACCGCGTCGCAGCGTTTCTACATCGACGCTGCCTACGATTCGCTGAACGATCGCGTGATCACGTATGGCGGCGCCACCGGGGACTTCACCTCGACACTCGACGACGTGGGCTACATGGCACTCTCGCCGACCGAGGCCTGGGGCTCCCTCAGCGTGGTGGATCCGCCCCCATTCCCGCGTTTCCAGTATTCGCTCGTTCGCGACGCGGCGCGCGGCCAATTCGTGCTTTACGGCGGTAGTGAAACCTTACGGGAGCCGCTGTTCGCCTGGGGCACGCCGGCTGTGTGGTTCCTCAGCGATCTCGGCGCAACACCGGTCGCCGCGACGGCCGCGACCACGCTGGCCTCCGAGGAGCCGCGCGTTTCGGCCGAGTTCGGGATGGCGCTGTCGAGCTGCCGCCTCGTCGGGCCTGACCGAGTGGCGATCGAATATACGCTGCCGGGCTCGGGGGTACTCACGATAGACGTGCTGGACATCCAGGGCCGCCGCCTCGGCCGTACTGTCGC
>JANNKI010000387.1:0-1585 GCA_031396225.1 bacterium
CGCCCGGCCGCGGTTCAAGCCGAGCGTGACCGTGCGCACCTCGGGCGAGAGCGCGGCCACGCCACGCGCCCACGCCTCGAGCCCCGGCAGATCGTCCGAGGCCGCCAGGAGATGCACGGCGCAACTCGCGGTGTGCGCCAGGTGGCGAACGGTGAGGAAGCGCGCCACGCCGTCGTGCCGCGACGGGTGGTAAGCGCGCCAGCCGTGGGTGCGCGCGAAGTCTCGCGTGAAGCGCACGATCTCCACCGTGAGCGGCGAAGGCAGCCAGCACTCGGTGAGCGAGAACACGCGGTCGAACGTGCCGCGCTCGTGCAGGCCGAGCACAAGCGACTCCTGCCGGGGCTGGCCCGGAGGGCCAGCGACATCGGGTGCGGTCGCGAACGAGAACTCCATCTTGTTGCGGTAGTGCCACGCGGATGGCGCGGGCACGATGGCGCGCACCGGCGGATCGGCGAAGCCGCCCAGGTGGCGGAGTGCCTCGCGCACCTGCCTTTCTTTAAGTCGCGCCTGCTCGTCGTAGGGCAACTCCTGCAGCCGGCAGCCGCCGCACAGGTCCACGTGCGCGCAGCGGGCCGGCACGCGTGCGGGCGAGGGCTCCTCGAGCGTCGTGAAGCGCGCCTCGGCGAACCGGCGGTTCGCCTTGATGATGCGAGCGCGCACGCGGTCGCCGGGCAAACCGCGATCCACGAACACCACCTGGCCCTCCACCCGGGCCAGGGCCTTTCCGCCCAGCGCCACATCCTCGATCTCGAGGGTTAACACGTCCCTGACCTTGATGGAGCCCAACGGAACCCTCGGACGGCAGGACCAGCGTCGCTCGGCGGTTTTCTCAGGCCCCGGACGAAACCATTCGGCCCATCCGCATGTCTATCCTCGCGATGCACAAGTGATCCCCGTTCAGTGGAGCCACGCTAGCCCGAGCCTTCCGTGCGTCGCAAGCCGCCCGGCGGTCGAGCCGAGCCGGCAAGTCATCCAGGAGGAATCCCATGCGTTCAAAGCTGCCCCTGTGGCTGCTCACCGCTTCGCTGCTCGCGGTGTCGGCTGCTCCCGCTTTCGCCGCCGGCCAGGGCTGGCTCGGCGTCACGACGCAGGCCACCGACGAGGACCTGCGCCGCGGCCTCGACCTGACCCGCGACGGCCTGCTTGTGAACCGCGTGTCGGCCGACAGTCCCGCCGACCAGGCCGGGCTCAAGAAGGGCGACGTCATCCTCACCTACAACTCGCGCGCGGTCGCCGATCCCGAGGACCTGCGTCAGCTCGTGCGCGACACCGAGCCCGGCCACACCGTGTCGCTGGGCGTGTGGCGAGACGGCGCGCGCCGCACACTCGAAGTGGAAGTGGGCGAGTTGCCCGCGAGCGAGGGCGAGATGTTCGACGTGCCGGTTCCGCGTATGGCGCCCGCCCCGAGCGCCCCGAGTGCCCCCCGTGCCCCGCGCGCCCCGCGCGCGCCCGAGTCGCCCCGCGAGCTGTCCGAGGAGGAGATGCGGGACAAGCTCAAGGAGATGGAGATCGAGGGCTTCGAGGGCATGAACAAGCTGAAGGACTTGAAAGGCCTCGAGGGCATGCAGGGTTGGTCCAGTGACGA
>JANNKI010000466.1:0-1911 GCA_031396225.1 bacterium
CTGTTGGGCGTGGTACGCGGGTTCGAGAACCCGGCGGTGCCGGCCACGGCGGGTGTGGATCCCGCGCGCGACCTGCGCAACCTCGAGAGTGAGCTGATCCTGAACGACCTGGCGATCGTCGAGTCGCGGCTCGACAAGCTCTCCCGTGAGCTCCGAGTCGGCCGCAAGGAAGGCGAGCGCGAGAACGCGCTACTGCTCCGCCTCAAGGCCGGGCTCGAGGCCGAGCGGCCTCTGCGCGGCGAGACGTTCGACAACAATGAGGCGAAGCTGCTGCGTGGGTTCCAGTTCCTGACCTCCAAGCCACTGCTGGTGGTGGTGAACCAGGGCGAGGGCGATGCGCATCCGTTGCCCACGTCCGGGGCGCACACGCTGGTGGTCGGGCTTTCCGCCCATCTCGAGCGCGAGGTGGTGGGGCTGCCGTCCGATGAGCGTGACGCGTTCCGGCGCGAGCTGGGCATCGACCAGGATGGACTTACACTCGTCATCCGCGCCTGCTACCGGCTGCTGGGCCTCATCGCGTTCTTCACCGTCGGTCCCGACGAGGTTCGGGCGTGGACGCTCAGACAAGGCGATCGCTCGGTGGACGCTGCGGGCGAGATCCACACGGACCTGGCGAAGGGCTTCATCCGCGCCGAGGTGGTCCCGTGTGCGCGGCTGCTGGAGGCGGGATCGGAAGCGGCCGCCCGCGAGCGCGGCTTTACGCGACTCGAGGGCCGCGACTACGTGGTGCAGGATGGGGACTGCCTCGAGATCCGCTTCAACAAGTGAGCGGGTTCCGGGCGGTGCAGGCCAGGATCTCGCGCCAGACACGCCGCGCTTCATCCGCTGGAAGGCAGGGTCGTGTGCTACCTGGCCAGCACGGCAAATGCCCGGTCGCAGGCGTCGGCTGTGCGGGCGAGTTCAGCGTCACCGTGGGCGGCTGACGGGAAGGCAGCCTCGAACGCCGACGGGACCCAATGCACGCCCGCTTCGAGCAGGCCCCGGAACCAATGTCCGAATGCCTCCCGATCCTGGGCGTTCGCGTCGTCCCAGTCGCGCACGGGTCGATCGAGAAAGAAGGGCGTGAGCATCGCTCCCACGCGTTGGACCGTCACGGCCACGCCATGCCGCTCGGCGGCTTCAGCGAGCAACGTCTCCAGCCGCGTCGCCGCGGCGACGGCGCGCTCCCACGCGTCGGTCTCGGCGATCCGCGTCAGGGTGGCGAGCCCCGCCGCCATCGCGAGCGGATTGCCGGAGAGCGTTCCGGCCTGATAGACGGGCCCGGCCGGAGCCACCTGGTCGAGCAGATCCGACCGGCCGCCGTAAGCCCCGACCGGCAGTCCGCCTCCCAACACCTTCCCCAGACAGGTGAGGTCGGGCCGCACCCCGTACAACTGTTGCGCCCCACCGGGATGCACCCGGAAGCCCGTCATGACCTCATCGAAGATCAGCAGCGCCCCGTGCGCGCGGGTCAGCGCGCGCAGGCCATCGAGGAACCCGGCCACGGGAGGGACCACCCCCATGTTGCCGGCGACGGGTTCGACGATCACGGCGGCGATGGTCTCGCCATGCGCGGCGAAGAGCGCGTCCACCGATGCGAGATCGTTGTAGCGCGCGACCAGCGTATCGGCCGCAACGGCAGGTGGGACACCGGGCGAGTCGGGCAGGCCGAGTGTGGCCACGCCGGACCCCGCCTGAACGAGCAGCAGGTCTGCATGGCCGTGGTAGCAGCCCGCGAACTTCATGATCCGCGAGCGGCCCGTGGCGGCCCGCGCGAGCCGGAGCGCGCTCATGGTGGCCTCGGTGCCGGAGTTCACGAAGCGGAGGCGCTCGAGGCCCGGCATGAACCGGCGGACCAGCCGTCCCAGCTCGACCTCGAGTGGATGGGGCGTGCCAAAACTCATGCCGAGGGCCGCCGCGTCGCTCACGGCG
>JANNKI010000478.1:0-1962 GCA_031396225.1 bacterium
CGCTGCGCCAGCGCTTTGGTACGACCCGCTCACCGCTCCCATCGCAGGTTACCTGGGTCCGAACGCCCATGAGCACGCACCTCTCAGCGCGCGCCACGGCGATCCCTGTTGTCGTCGAGAGCTTCCCTGTCTCGTGCGGCGGCACACGCAAGCTGCGGCGTGCGACTCAGTCGCCTAACCAGAATCGTGCCGGCCTGAGATCGAAGTCGCTCCCAACGCAAACCACTGCCAGGAAACGGGTTCGCAGGATTCCCGGAGGGGACGAGCTTGACGAAGCGGCCGCGGGATCCAGGAAGTGAAATTGCGACCGTAGTGGAAGGTAAGGAATTACAAGGCCAGCCGCCCCGGAGCGGGCATCGAGGACCGGATCAGGGAAGCGCCGAAGGCGGGAGCCCCAAGGTGCGCGAACGAGCCGCGCGGGCGTTCAGGTCCTGGCGTACAGGTGGAGCCGATTGTAGAGCGTCTTGAGGCTGATGCCGAGGATCTCGGCCGCTTCCTTCTTGTCGCCGCCGCAACGTTCGAGGGTGGCGAGGATGAGCTGGCGCTCCGACTCGTCGAGCGACCCGGTCGGCCCCGCCGGCGGCCGCGCGCCGGAGCCCTGCACGGACGCCGGATGCGTTCCCAGCGACAAGTCATCGAGTTCGATCACGTCCTCCGACATGATGAACGCCCGTCGCAGCTCGTTCTTGAGCTCGCGCACATTTCCGGGCCAGGGATGGGCACTGATGCGCTCCCGGGCCTTGGCACCGAGGCGCTTGTCCGTGCCCTCTGCATCGTTCATCCCGGCCAGGAAGTGGTCCGCCAACAACTGGGCGTCCCCATCGCGATCGCGCAGGGGCGGAAGGAAGATCGGGAACACGTTCAGCCTGTAGAACAGGTCCTCCCGGAGCTTACTGGCCTGGATGGCCTCCCTGGGCGCGCGATTCGAGGCGGCGATGAGGCGCACCATCACCGGGATCCGCGACTCTCCTCCCACGCGTGTCAGGACACCGGATTCCAGCACGCGCAACAGCTTGACCTGCAGCTCGATCGGCATCTCGGTGATCTCGTCGAGGAACAAAGTGCCACCTGACGCGCGTTCGAAGTGCCCGCGTCGCTGCTGGGTCGCACCCGTGAAGCTCCCTCGCTCGTGCCCGAACAACTCGCTTTCGATCAAGGTCGCCGGGACCGCCCCGCAATCGAGTGGGATGAAGGGTGCCTGGCGCCGTGGGCTCAGATCCACGATCGCCTGGGCGACCAGCTCCTTTCCGGTCCCGCTTTCTCCGGTGATGAGCACCGTGGCGTCCGTGGGGGCGACCTTCGCGATCAAGTCATAGATCTTCTGCATCTCCGGCGACTTCCCGATCATCCGCCCGAAGCGGCCGAACTTTCGCAGTTCGCCGCGGAGCGTTCCGACCTGCTCCTTGAGCGACCGAACGCGCGCCGCATTCGCGAACACGGCCTTCAATCGGCGCGTGTCGGGCGGCTTGGTGAGGTAGTCGAGGGCGCCAAGTCGCAGTGCCTCGATCGCCGAGTCCACGGTGGCCGCCCCCGAGATGATGATCACGTCCGTGCCCGGCGAGTCCTTCAGCTCCTGAAGCAACTCGATCCCTGCGCCGTCCGGCAACACGAGATCGATGACCGCGATGTCCACTGATTCCCGCGAAAGGTAGGCGCGCGCCTCCTTCAAGGAACCTGCGGTCGACACGGCAAACCCCTCCTGTTTCGCGATCTCGGCAAGCCCCTCGATGAAGCTGGCGTCGTCGTCGATGAGGAGAGCGTTGAGCATGAGGGGTACCCCGATGGCAGGCAGGCAGCCAACGTCACAATTTCATAAGAGGGCCCGCCAGACACGCGGCCCCCCGTCCACTTCCGTTCGCAGCTTACACACACTTCATCATGGCCACAAGACGCCTTCGTTCCTCTCGACTGGGGCTCGCGGCGCGGCGCCCCGGACGAGCCAGGCCGCCCGCCACTGGCTCC
>JANNKI010000510.1:0-3584 GCA_031396225.1 bacterium
CCCCCCCCCCCCCCCCCCCCGGCGGGTATCCGGCTTGACACACCGATGGACGACACCCTAGATTGCTCGGCCTGCGCGGTTCACGGCGTAGCTTCATCTTATCTCGATGCCGTGCCCACAACCCGCGCGACCCAGCAGAACTCAGCAACTCCAAATGCTTTCGGGGGTTTGACTGTGCCCACTTTGAGCCAGCTCGTCCGTCATGGGCGGCGGCCACAGAAGAGCAAGACGGGCGCGCCTGCTTTGAAGGCGTGTCCCCAGAAGCGGGGCGTGTGCACGCGTGTGTACACGACGACGCCGAAGAAGCCGAACTCGGCCCTCCGCAAGGTGGCTCGCGTCCGGCTCACCAACGGTATCGAAGTGACTGCCTACATCCCTGGCGAGGGCCACAATCTTCAGGAACACTCGATCGTGCTCATCCGCGGCGGTCGCGTAAAGGACCTTCCCGGCGTGCGTTACCACATCGTGCGGGGCACGCTGGACGCCAGCGGAGTGAGCGGCCGGAAGCAGAGCCGGTCGAAGTACGGCACCAAGAGCAAGTAGGCAGGTAAACGTTGCATGTCGCGCGCCTCCGGCGCGCTGGCCTTCGTGCGCGCCTGCGGCGCGCAGAATCTACGTCTCAAATTGAGGTTCAAAGATGCCTCGCAAGGGTTATGTCCCGCGCCGCGAGTCGGCCGCGGATCCCAAGTACGACAGCGTGCTCGTGACGCGTTTCATCAACGCGATCATGACCGGTGGCAAGCGCTCGATCGCGGAGGGCCATTTCTACAAGGCCATGTCCATCGTCGAGGAGAAGACCGGCCAGGAAGCCATGGCCGTGCTCAAGTTGGCCATGAACAACGTGAAGCCGGTCCTGGAAGTGAAGTCGCGCCGCGTCGGTGGCGCGAACTACCAGGTGCCGGTGGAAGTCCGTCCCGACCGCCGCAACGCCCTTGCGACCCGCTGGATCATCTCGTTTGCGCGCGGCCGCGCGGACCACACGTTCTTCGAGAAGTTCGCGAACGAGATCATGGCGGCGTCGCGCAACGAAGGTGGCGCGGTCAAGAAGCGCGAGGACACGCACAAGATGGCGGAGGCCAACAAGGCCTTCGCGCACTACCGCTGGTAACTCGATCGTGACGAAGGCCGGCTTCGTGCCGGCCTGGGTCCTGCGGGGCGCAGCCCCGGAGGGGTCTTCACCGCTCGCCGTCGAATGAAAGTCTCATCACCGCACTTTCTTCACCGAAAGGCAGGTGGTGTACCCGAAGTCCCGAACAATCCGAAGGAAGTGAGCCCATGGCTCGGCAGACTCCGCTCGAAAAATATCGAAACATCGGTATCATGGCCCATATCGACGCCGGCAAGACCACCTTGACCGAGCGCGTCCTCTTCTATACGGGCCGGATCCACCGCACGGGCGAAGTACACGACGGCGCCGCCACGATGGACTGGATGGAGCAGGAGCGCGAGCGCGGCATCACGATCACCTCCGCCGCCACCACCGCCTCGTGGCGTGACCACCGCATCAACATCATCGACACGCCCGGCCACGTGGACTTCACCGTCGAGGTGGAGCGCTCGTTGCGCGTCCTCGACGGCGCGGTCGCCGTGTTCTGCGCGGTCGGCGGCGTGGAGCCCCAGTCGGAGACCGTGTGGCGCCAGGCCGACAAGTACGGCGTGCCGCGCATCGCGTTCGTGAACAAGATGGATCGCGTCGGCGCCGACTTCGAGAACGTGATCCAGATGATGAAGGACCGCCTGGGCGCCAAGGCCGTGCCGCTGCACGTGCCCATGTTCGTCGGCGACATCTTTCAGGGCACCATCGACCTGGTCGACATGAAGTCCATCACCTACGAGGAAGGCTCGCAGGGCACCAAGCTCCTCGAGGGCGACATCCCGCGCGACCTGATGGAGATGGCGAATGCCGCGCGCTTCCACCTGCTGGAATCGGTGGCCGAGTTCGACGAGCAGCTCCTCGACGATTACCTGCACGAGAAGCCGTACACGTCCGAGGACCTGCGCCGCGCGATCCGCAAGGGCACGCTGGCTGGCGTGATCAACCCGGTCATGTGCGGTTCGGCGTTCAAGAACAAGGGTGTCCAGCGCCTGCTCGACGCCGTGGTGGACTACCTGCCGTCGCCGTTGGACAAGCCGGCGATCAAGGGCCACGACGCCAGCTCGTTCGAGCACATCGAGCGCCACCCGAAGGACACGGATCCGTTCTCCGCACTCGCGTTCAAGATCATGACGGACCCCTACGTGGGCAAGCTCACGTTCTTCCGCGTGTATTCGGGCAAATGCGCCACCGGCGACAGCGTCCTGAACGCCACCACCGGCAACCGCGAACGCATCGGCCGCCTGGTGCAGATGCACGCGAACAAGCGCGAGGAGATCACCGAAGTGCTGTGCGGCGACATCGCCGCCGGCATCGGGTTCAAGCGCGTCACCACCGGCCACACGCTGTGCGCAATGGACCACGCCATCGTGCTCGAGGCCATGACGTTCCCCGAGCCGGTCGTGGACGTGGCCATCGAGCCCAAGTCGAAGGTGGACGAGGAGAAGATGGGCGTCGCGCTGCAGCGCCTGGCCGAAGAGGATCCGACGTTCCGCGTGCGCACCGACGAGGAGACCGCGCAGACGGTCATCTCGGGCATGGGTGAGCTGCACCTCGAGATCATCGTGGATCGCATGAAGCGCGAGTTCACGGTCGACGCGAACGTCGGCAAGCCGCAGGTCGCCTATCGCGAGACCATCACCGCGGCGGCCGAGCAGCGGCATCGCTTCATCCGCCAGACGGGCGGCAAGGGCATGTTCGGCGACGTCACCATTCGCATCGAGCCGCAGACGCCGGGCACCGGCTTCACGTTCGAGAACGAGATCGTCGGCGGCGTCATCCCCAAGGAGTACATCCCGGCGGTCGAGAAGGGCATCGAGGAAGCGCTCAAGAATGGCATCGTCGCGGGCTACCCGATGGTGGACATCATGGTGCGCCTCATCGACGGCTCCTACCACGACGTCGACTCGTCCGAAATGGCGTTCAAGATCGCGGGCTCGATGGCGTTCAAGGAGGCCTGTGCCAAGGCCAAGCCGCGCCTGCTCGAGCCGATCATGGACGTCGAGGTGGTGGTGCCCGACGAGTACATGGGCGACATCATCGGCGACCTGTCGTCGCGCCACGGTCGGATCGGCGGCATGTTCCAGCGTGGCACGGCCCGCGTGATCGCGGCGTCGGTGCCGCTGGCCGAGATGTTCGGGTACGCGACTCGCATGCGGTCCATCTCGCAGGGCCGCGCCGTGTACTCCATGCAGTTCTCCCGCTACGACACGCTGCCGCAGACGGTGGCCGACGAGATCATCGCGAAGGCGAGAAGCTGACGAGAGCATGAGCGGGCGCGGACCGGTGTGTCCACCGGGGCCGGCGCCGTGAAGACTGAACACCCAATCGCACAGACGGAGGTGACAGCGATGGCGAAGCAGAAATTCGAGCGCAACAAGCCGCACGTGAACGTGGGGACGATCGGGCACGTGGACCACGGCAAGACGACGCTGACGGCGGCGATCACGATGGTGCTGTCGCAGAACAACCCGAAGATCGCGGTGCGCGA